>JBKJPI010000234.1:0-3584 GCA_046595235.1 Burkholderiales bacterium
GTTGCCGGCTCGCCGGCAACGCAGCGCAACACCAACCCAATGATCAACCCCCGACCGCACCGCTCACGATAGTTGTCGCTGATAGCTCAAGATAGTTGACGCCGGGCACTACCCTCCAGGATCGAGACGCCAGCGCCAGTTTCAATCTCCCGATTGAATGAAAAACCTGCTGCTGCAAATAGCGCTTCGTACTCTCGTCGAGTGCGTTGCTTCCCACCGATCAGGGTGAGCATATGGATGTCCAGGATCTTCGACCATGCCGGACCAAGTTCATCAGGGACCATCTCTTCGATCAGCAGGAGCTTGGCGTTCGGGGGCGCCGCCTGCCGGATCGCCTTCAGGATCGCAACGGACTCGGCGTCGCTCCAATCGTGGATGACTTCCATCAACAAGTACGCGTCGCAAACGGGCAGCTTGTCTTTGAAAAAATCACCGGGCTGTCGTGTAAGCCGTGGAGAAACCGCGCCAGCTTCGTCGGCGATCACGTACGGTAAGTCGAACAGCACCCCACGAGCGGTCGGAACGCGCTCCAGCACCGCGTTCAACAGGTGACCGCGGCCACCGCCAATGTCACCAATCATTTTGAACTTCGAGAAGTCGTACGTGGCAAGAACGCTGGCCACTTGCACCCGAGCCTTGGTCGCCATCGTCGCGTTGAATACGGCGCTTGCTTCTGGGTTCTGTGCCAAGTAAGCCCAAAGGCCCCCGGGGGTGACCTTGTCTCCCATCGGAAGGCCCGTGCGTACGGCCTCGTCCATCTCCCCGAAGGTCGCCCAGAAGAAAGGCAAGCCGAACATCCGTACGTAATCGCGCATGCTCTGTGGATGATCGGAGCGCAACATTCGAGAGGCGGGAGAGTGGCGGAACCTGCCCTCGGACAGTTCGAACACGCCGTGCGCCGAAAGAAGTCGCAGGACGCGGCCCAGTGCTTCGGGGTGGACGCCGACGGACGCCGCCAATTCAGCGGCTGTTCGAGGCGTCTCGTCCAGCTTGTCGGCGACGCCAAGGTTGGCAACGGCGTGCAAGCCGCGCGGAAGACAGTACCCCGCGGCGATCTGACGTAGCGTGTCAAACGGGTCAGGCGTATTCATCGATATTCTCCTGTCGGCACGAGCGGCCGAAACTGATGACTTTCGCCGTTCGGACTTCCTCGGCTTCTATCCCGGAACTTGACCGCCGCATTTGCCGCCTTTGCCGTCACTCGCCGGTCGAATATCGGCTAGCAGTTCAGCGCGTACTTTGTTCGCCGTGGACAAGTTGGAGCGCACAACACTCGCTTTGCCGACAGCACCTTCGCACCGGTAGGCCCAGTGCGTTCAGTGTGCATGACGTTGGCATCAAGCTCGCCAACTTCGCCGACACGATAGTTGGATGTACTGTCCTCGAAAGCCAGGATGAAGTGCCCCTTGACGACCAACAGCATCACTGAAAACTCATGTGTATGCAGCGGGCTTTCATTGCCGGGAACATGGTGCTTAATTCTGGAAATCACCATAGCCGCGTTCTTGTGCGACCTGCCGAAACTGCGCTTCGTCCATCGTTGAATCTTCGCGCACGAGAGGTTGTGCACTGCCGGCGTACAACCAACGTAGAGCATCCTTCGCACCCGACCATCTAGGAAGTCCCTCGAGACACTGCTACGGCGTGAGATCAAGTGCCTCGGTGATTCGGTCGAACGGAATCTTTGCCTGCTCATTGACGCGCTTGACAGCGTCAGCCTCCGAGGCTTCGAACAAACACATGCACGTACCGGTTTCCGGAACAAACGTGGACCGGATGTAGCGCACCGGCGTTCCGTCATCAGTGAACTGCTGGGAAGTCGCGATCGCCCCCTGTTGTGCCTTTGCCAGGTCGCTCATTGGGATACCTTTGAGCGATCGCTCGACCATGAAAACTGGCATGTTCACCTCCTTCGGGCTTTGGCCGGGAAGAGCCCCGGATTGGTTATGTCTGGCTCTGCAATCGGTTAAGGACATCCAGCATCGCCGGAGAAACATCCGCATGGTGATGAACAATCTTCCAGCTCCCAGATTCACGGCGATAGATGTTTGTGACGCGATGGTCCAGAGTTACCTGGTGTCCGCCGAACGTAGCCGGGCCGCGCTCGTAGCCCACTTCGTAGGCCAGATCCCCCACAACCTGAATGAACTGATCGTCCAGTGTTATGCGGCCCCCTGAAGCGATTTTGGCTACTTGCTCGAACGACCCTCGAACCTTGTCCCAACCGACTTCCCTACCGCCGATCGGATGCATCGTCGTCACGCCCGCACCTTGCGACCAAATGTCTGACAGTGGACCAGCATCTCCGTTGGCCATTCGGTTCAACGCTGCGTAGAACATCGATGATGCTGCGCGGATTTCGTCGTCTGTTGACATGAATCCATCTCCTGAAGTCAATGGGACCGAGATCACGCTACTGCAGATTCGCCTTGAAGCGTACCCCTAAGATTGCCAGTCAGCAATCGGTCTAGGGTGGCTTTGGCATTGCGAGTCAAAGTACCTGTTGGAAGCCCGTTACTCGGTCGAAGGAGCCAAGGGTCTGGCTCGCAAAGGCGGCACTGGGCGGCGCAACGCCGTGATGCATATGGCCGAAGCGTTGGGCGGCAAGCTCGAAAGCTTTTACTTTGCGCTCGGCGAGGTTGATGCCTACGTGGTCGTTGACCTGCCCGACCAATATCTCCGCTTCCGCGGCTGCTCTGGCCGTCAACCAGGCCGGCGGAGCGTCCGTAAAGACCGTGGGGCTGATGTCGCCAGAAGAAGTCGACAAGGCGAGTAAGAAAGCTGTGGACTCTCAGGGACCGTGTCGCTAAAGGGGTCCACCCAGACGCCGCCAACGAAAAAAAGCCGGCAACGCATGAACGCTACGGGCCTCTCAATGGTGGCGCTCAACCTCCGGAGAGGCCGGCTGTGAATGCGCTTACTTGCGTTTTCTGTCCCCCTTGTCACCCTGGCCGGACTTGACCGTCTTCTTTGCGGGCTTGCGCACGTCCGCGGCGAGCGATTTGCCGACGTCGTCGGACTCCGCGATCCGCCCCTTTTCATCGCGACGGATAAAGCGCTTGTCACCGTTGGGCGCAATCAGCTCGCGCTTCCCGGTTGCGGTCTTGGAGGTTGCAGTCTTGGTTGCCATCGCGTTGCTCCTGCGAAGTTAATTCGCGTGGGCAGTAAGTCTAGCCTGCAACGATTGCTCCCTACGGGCCTCTTACTCAACTTCCATCTTGTCTTCGCCCGCGCGATGACCGCTTCGCGGATGTTTCGTCCGATCTCCCAGCCTGACGTGAGGTCGCTTCGGAAATGGATGCCCGCCCAAAGGTATCCCACGCCGCAATCATCGCGTCGTGAATCGCGACGTTCAACATCGCATACGTCCGTATCGCCCCGCCGCCTGGAAGCGGATTGGCGGACGAGATGTCGATCAGTATGTCGTTCCAGCGGTAAGACGGCGACTAGAAGTCCCAGTACCGAATCCGCTCCTGAATCTGCGCGTCCCGTTGTGATGCGAAGGTTCGTAGTTGTTGCAACTCGGCGGCAGTTGCGGCGGCGTCTGGCGGAGCCGATAGTCGCAACTCTTTACCCGACGCCAG
>JBKJPI010000286.1:0-3725 GCA_046595235.1 Burkholderiales bacterium
ATCCGCTGATCAAGACGCCGCATATCGATTCGCTTGCGCGCGACGGCACGCGCTTCTCCGCGTGCATGACTCCCAACCTCGTGTGTCAGCCCTCGCGCGCGTCGATCCTCACGGGCCTGCTGCCGCTCACGCACGGCGTGTGGGACAACGGCGTCGATCTCGACCCGAACGTCGGCGGTAACGGGTTTGCCGGCACGCTTCAACGCGCCGGCTATCGCAGCGCGTTCATCGGCAAGGCGCACTTCTCCACCAAGGCCACGTTTGCGCCGACCGGCAGGCCGGAGTGCAACAAGAGTCAAGCGCAGTTCGGCCCCGACTGGCTCGGCCCGTATATGGGCTTCGAGCACGTCGAGCTTTGCGTACTCGGCCACATGCACCGCACGCGGCCGCTCGACCGGCCCCCGATCGGGCATTACGAGCGCTGGTTCATCTCGCGCGGCGAGAACGAGGAGGCGGTGAAGCTGTGGGCGGCTAACACGCGCCCGGAGAGCGGCGCCGCGCAGACGTGGCCGTCGGCACTGCCGCCGGCGTGGCATACCAGCTCGTGGGTCGGCGACCGCGCGATCGACTATCTCTCGCACCATGACAAAGCACAGCCGCTTGCGATGTGGGTGTCGTTCCCCGACCCGCATCATCCCTTCGACTGCCCCGAACCGTGGAGCCTGATGTACGATCCAAAGAGTCTCGCTTTGCCAAAGCATCGGACGAAGGACCTCGAGCGCAGGCCGTGGTGGCACAAGGCCTCCCTCGAAGGCACGCCGCAGTTGACGGATCCGGCGATGCTCAAGTTCCGCGCCGAAGGCTCGCGCGTGCCGGACCAGACCGACGCGCAGCTTGCAGAGATGACAGCCAACTACTACGGCATGATCTCGCTGATCGATCACAACGTGGGGCGCATCCTGAACTCGCTCGCCGACCTGGGATATGCCGAAGACACGCTGGTCGTTTACAGCACCGATCACGGCGACATGCTCGGCAATCACGGGCTCTACCTCAAGGGGCCGACGCCGTACGAAGACCTGATGCGCGTGACGATGGTCGCGCGCGGCCCCGGTGTGGCCAAGAACCAGGTGGTGAACGAGCCGGTCTCGACCCTCGACCTTGCTGCTACGTTCTACGAGTGTGCCGGCGCGTCATCGCCGTACGCCATGCAGAGTCGGAGTCTCGTGGGATTGCTCGCCGGCAAACCCGAAACCCGCGATACCGCGTACAGCGAATGGCACGTGCATCCGTCCCGGTGCGGCGTGGGATTGCAGCTACGCACCGTGCGTACGAAAACCCACAAGTGCACCTTCGAGCTGGGATCGGGGGCAGGCGAGCTCTACGACCTCGCGAATGATCCGGCCGAGATGGACAACCGGTTCAACGATCCGGGCTGCGCGAAAGTGCAGAAAGAGCTTCAAGACATGATGCGGGCGCGGCCTGGAAAGGTGCGCGAGGCTCTGGCAGAGCCCATCGGCATGGCGTGATTCTGGAGGGAGCATCAAGCGAGATCATTCCGGACGACTCAGGACGATATCGAGCGCACATCCGCTGATCGAACACGATCCAGAATCCACCTGAAAGCTTGCACGGCTAACACACGCTTTCGGCCACTGATTTTTGACAAGACATCCATGAACAAAACTATTCTCGCAGTATTGCTTTTCACCGTGAGCGCGCCGGGCATTGCACAGACATGGCCGAACAAACCCATTCGCGTCATTGTGGGCTCCGCGCCCGGAGGGGCACCGGATATTCTTGCGCGCTCCGTGGCGCAAAAACTAACCGATTCGTTGGGTCAACAAGTCGTAATCGACAATCGCGCGGGCGCGAGCGGTGCGATCGGCGCTGAAACAACGGCCAAGGCTGCAGCCGATGGCTACACCCTGTTTCTTTCGACGACCATGGGGTTTGCCATACTGCCGAATCTGAAGAAAACACTGCCGTACGATGCCATAAAGGATTTTGCTTCGGTTACGCACCTGGCATCGGCTTCTAACGTGCTCGTCATCAATCCTGCGGTACCGGCAAAAAGCGTTTCAGATCTGCTGCAACTCGCAAAATCGAAGCCGGGCAGTCTGAACTACGGATCTGCAGGCAGCGGCAGCCCGGCACATCTCGCCGGAGAAATGCTGAATATGATGGCCGGCGTTCGCATGACGCATGTCCCATACAAAGGCGCGGCGCCTGCACTGCTGGACGTCATCGCAGGACAGGTGCAGTTCATTGTCACATCACCGATTTCCGCTGGGCCGCATATCACGAGCGGGAGGGTGCGCGCCTTGGCCACTACGGGAAGCAAACGCAATCCTGCTCTGCCGGATTTGCCTACGGTGGCAGATACATTGCCAGGGTTCGAGATTACGCAGTGGTGGGGACTCTCGGCGCCGTCGCGCACGCCGCGGGCCGTAATCGACCGCCTTCACACCGAAGCTGCGAAAGCTATCAACATGCCCGACGTACGTGAGCGCATTGCGCGCGACGGGGCGGTGGCGGTGGGCGGAACGCCTCGTGAATTCGACGCGTTGATTGTTGCAGAACGTAAGCGATTCGGTGAACTGATCCGCAAAGCCGGCATTCGTCCGGAAGACTGACCGAGGACGCTCACCGCAATGTGCGAACGAGGAATATGAATCATGGAGTTTGCAACGCTGGGGCGCACTGGCCTCGAAGTGAGTGTTGCCGGCCTCGGCTGCGGCGGCAGCAGTCGACTGGGATTGACGGCGGGCCACAGCGAGGCGCATTGCGTCGGCATCATTCGTAAGGCCGTCGACCTCGGCGTAAATCTGATCGATACGGCCAAAGTCTACGGCACTGAAAAGGTCGTCGGCGCGGCGCTGAAATTCATCGCACGCGACTCGGTCATCGTTTCGACCAAGCAGAAAGTGGCACAAGGCGGGCTTCGAATACCGGCAGCCGAGATCGTTGCAGGCCTGGATAACTCCTTGAAGATTCTCGGTACGGATTACGTCGATATCTTCTTCCTGCATACCGTATTACCCGATGCGTACGACCACGTGACGCAGGAGGTCGTGCCCGCGCTTCTTCGCGAGAAAGAAAAGGGAAAATTCCGTTTCCTCGGTATTACGGAAATGCCCCCCAAAGACAGTCGTCACGAGATGCTTCAGCGCGCCGTCGATGACGATTACTGGGATGTGTTCATGCTTGCTTTTCACATGCTCGGACAGAATGCACGTCATACGGTTTTCCCAAAGACGCAGTCGCGCAACATCGGAACCTTCATCATGTTTGCTGTACGCAGCCTGTTCAGCACACCCGGACGCCTGCAGCAGGACATTAAAATGCTCGCTGCTGAGGGCAAGGTGCGTGCGTGGCTAGCCGAAAAATCGCAGCCGCTGGATTTTCTTTTCCATGAAGGCGGTGCGCAAAGCATCATCGAGGCGGCCTATCGTTATGCGCGCCACGAGCCCGGCGCGAACGTCGTGTTATTCGGCACCAGCAATCCGGCTCATGTCGAGTCCAACATCGAGGCCATTCTGGCGCCGCCTTTGCCGCCGGCAGACATACAAAAAATTGGCGAATTGTTCGGTAAGCTCGAGGGCATTGGCCTGGATGAGCCTAACCGGGCGCCTTGAGATGGCATTACGAAAAATGTCTATGAAGAAAATCATTCTCGCAGCGTTGCTTCTCACGTTGAGCTCAGCGGTATTTGCGCAGACCTGGCCGAGCAAACCGATTCGCGTGCTGGTCGGCTTTGCGCCTGGCGGAACAGGCGACGTGTC
>JBKJPI010000323.1:0-7311 GCA_046595235.1 Burkholderiales bacterium
CGCCTGCGTCATGGGCTCCTGCACCGCGGGCGGTGCGTACGTCCCCGCAATGTCCGATGAGAGCGTGATCGTTCGCGGTCAGGGAACGATCTTTCTTGCAGGTCCGCCCCTCGTCAGGGCGGCGACCGGCGAAATCGTGACGGCCGAAGAACTTGGCGGGGCCGAGGTGCACACGAAGATTTCGGGCGTGGCAGACCATCTCGCAGACGATGACCGTGACGCGCTCTCGCGCGTTCGAAAGATCGTCTCCCACCTCAATCGGCCGCGCATGAGCGATCCCGGCAGCGCCGGCGAACCGCCGCTCTACGACGCGCACGAGCTCTACGGTGTCATGCCCGTGAGCCCGCGAACGCCGTTCGACGTGCGCGAGATCATCGCGCGGATCGTCGATGGCAGTGAGCTCGACGAGTTCAAGGCGCGCTACGGCGCGACGATTGTCTGCGGTTTCGCACGCATCGAAGGGCATGCAGTCGGCATCGTCGCCAACAACGGCATTCTCTTTTCGGAGTCTGCCCTAAAAGGCACGCACTTCATCGAGCTCTGCTGCCAGCGGAGCATCCCGCTCGTTTTCCTTCAGAACATCTCCGGCTTCATGGTCGGACGCAAGTACGAGGCTGGAGGCATCGCAAAGGACGGCGCGAAGCTGGTAACTGCAGTCGCATGCGCGCGCGTCCCCAAGGTGACGGTCATCATCGGCGGCAGCTTCGGGGCCGGCAATTACGGCATGTGCGGTCGCGCGTTCAACCCGCGCTTCCTGTGGACATGGCCAAACTCGAGAATTTCGGTAATGGGCGGCGAGCAGGCGGCTAACGTCCTCGCTCAGGTGAAGCGCGAGGCGCTGCATAAACACGGCAGCGCATGGCCTGACGACGAGGAGGCGCGCTACAAAGCTTCGATCCGCGAGCAATACGACGTGCAGTCGAGCGCGTATTACGCGACCGCACGCTTGTGGGACGATGGCATCATCGATCCGGCAGCGACGCGCGCCACACTTGCTCTCAGCCTTGCGGCGGCAGCCGGGGCACCGCTCGAGAAGACGGCCTTTGGCGTCTTTCGAATGTAGAATCCGCCACCATGACTGACAAAGTGCTCACGCGTATCGACGAACACGGTAATGCCACTGTGATGCTGAACCGGCCGGAAGTGCACAACGCCTTCGATCCTGAGATGGTCGAAGCGCTGACGACCGCGCTGGCAATCCTGGAGAAGGACGCGGACGTACGCGCCGTGGTGCTTTTAGGCGCAGGCGCGAGTTTCAGCGCGGGCGCGGACATCGGGCACATGAAGAAAAGCGCGCGCTTCAGCGCGAAGCAGAATTACGAATCCGCGCTCGACACCGCGCGCATGCTGCACAAACTTTACATGCTGACCAAACCAACCATCGCATGCATCCGCGGCGCGGTGCGCGGCGGCGGGCTCGGGCTCGTTGCCGCGTGCGACATCGCGATCGCATCCCGCACGGCAACCTTTCGGCTTTCCGAAGTGAAGCTCGGGATCATTCCGGCGATGATCAGTCCGTACGTGCTGAGCGCGATGGGTGCGCGCATGGCCCACCGCTATATGCTCACTGGTGAGGAATTCGATTCGGCCGAAGCGTACCGGATCGGCTTCGTCCACGATATCTGTGAAGACGACGAGCTGAGCTCAAAGGTTGGCCAGATCCTCGCGCACCTTTACACGAGCGGACCGAAGGCCATCGCCGCCGTGAAAGAGCTGATTCCGATTGTGGTGAACGCGCCGATATCGGAAGAAACCGCCGAGGTGACTTCGCGTCTCATCGCGGAGCTCCGCGCGACACCCGAAGCGCAGGAGGGACTCTCCGCCTTCCTCGAGAAAAGAAGCGCGGCGTGGACGAGCCCGCGCCCGAAGACCAGGAAGCGGCCCGCGCGCAAGAAACGGTGACTGCAGCGCGCTCGAGTCCGGGCGTGCTTCAGCTGTATGCGCTTCCGCTGTATGCGCTTGCGCTTTTCGTCAGCGCACTCCTCGCGTTCTGGATCCAGCCGCTCATAGCGAAGCTTCTCCTGCCGCGCTACGGCGGGTCGCCCGCTGTGTGGACGACGACTGCGCTGTTCTTTCAGGTGATGCTCCTCGCAGGGTACCTTTACGCGCACCTAGTTACCCGTCTGCAGGCGCCGGCGCAGGTCGCTGTGCACGCAGCAATCCTCGTCGCGGGCCTCAGCGCACTACCTTTTTCCGTGTCGTCGACCGAAATCGCGGCAACGTCGCCGGCCTTCTCGCTTCTTGCGGTGCTGGGATTGAGCCTCGGCTTCCCAATCTTTGCCCTCAGCGCCACCGCGCCTTTGCTCCAGCAATGGTTCTCGCGTACCGGACATCGGCACGCCCCCGATCCGTATTTCCTTTATAGCGCAAGCAATGCCGGAAGCCTGTTCGCGCTGATCGGCTATCCCCTCGTACTCGAGCCGCTGCTCGGGTTGCTTGAGCAGACGCTCGCGTGGTCGGTCGCGTGCGCCCTGTCCGCTGCGCTGGTAATGGTTTGCGGCGTAACCGCGTGGCGTCATGCGTCGCTCCGCAGCGCCGCGGCCGTCGCTCAAGCGATTACGCCGGCTGCTCCGCTCGCATGGCGTCTGCGCGGAAAATGGCTTCTGCTGGCGTTCGCGCCGTCGAGTCTCCTGCTCGGCGTAACCCAGCACATCACGTCCGAGATCGCGGCGGCGCCGCTCCTTTGGCTCATCCCGCTGACGATTTACATACTCACGTTCATCGTAGCTTTTGCCCGCGCGGGCGCGGCGTTCGCCGCCGTGGTTAACCGCGCACAGCCGCTTCTCGTACTGCTCCTTGTGCTCGTGTGGCCGCTCAACACATTCGCGAGCGTGCTGGTCCTGCACCTCGTCGTTTTTGCAGTGACAGCCATGATGTGCCACGCAGAGTTGGCGCGAACCCGGCCTGACGCGCGGCAACTCACGTCTTTTTATCTGTGGCTTGCGATCGGCGGCGCCGCTGGCGGGGCGTTCAACGCACTGATCGCACCGGTTCTCTTCGATTCGATCCTCGAATATCCACTCGCCCTCGCGCTCGCGTGCGCGCTGCGGCCGACGCCCGGGCAGATGCACCGTCGCGTATCGTGGAAAGACGCAGCGCCCGCCGTTGCCCTTTCCGCAGGCTTCGCGGTGCTCGTCTACACCGGTTTCCGGCCTTTCCTTCACGCATGGACAACCGTTGTTTATCTGCAGGTGGTCGGGCTCACGCTGTACGTCAGCTGCCGTCGCCCTTCGCAGTTTGCGCTCGCCGTCCTGTGCGTTCTCATCGCGACGCCGGCCGTTCATTCCGCAGAGCGCCTGCTCGAGCGTCACCGCAGCTTCTTCGGCGTTCACAGCGTCCTCCGCGACGACACCGGAAAGTTCAACGTTCTCATGCACGGCATCACCGTGCATGGTGCGCAGCACATCGAACCCGCGAAGCGGCTCAAACCCACGGCCTACTATCATGGCGACAGTCCGATCGGACATGTCTTCTCCGTGCTCGGTAAAGGGGACGCGCTGAAGCGCGTCGCGGTGGTCGGCATGGGCACGGGGACGCTCGCGTGCCACCGTGCCGCGGGACGTGAGTGGACTTTTTACGAGATCGACCCGATCGTGGTGCGGCTCGCGAAGGACGAGCGTTACTTCGATTTTCTCGCGCGTTGCGCACCGGGCGCGCGCATCGAGATCGGCGATGGCCGGCTGACGCTCGCGAAAGCCCCGCCGCGTGCATTCGATCTCATCGTGATCGATACCTTCAGCTCGGACGCAATTCCCGCGCACATGATTACGCGAGAGGCGCTGGCGCTGTACCTGAACCGAATCGCGGATGGCGGCGTCATTGCTTTTCACATCACCAACGACTACCTCGACCTGGTTCTAGTGCTCGCCCGCCTCGCACTCGACGCGCGGGTCGCGGCCTACGTACCGGGGCTGCGCTTCGAGATTGCACTGGATGAGCGGTTGGCGGCACTGCCCTCCTCGTGGGTCGTGATGGCGCGGGACGCCGCGCGATTGGCGCCGCTCGAGGCCGCTGAAGGTTGGGTGCCGCTTCCACCGCCTTCGCCGGGCCGCGTCTGGACCGACGATTTTTCCAATGTGCCCGGCGCGCTAAAATAGTCGCGTGAACCTCCCCCGCAAAGTGAAGCTCGTTGAGGTCGGCCCGCGCGACGGCCTGCAGAACGAGTCGCAGCCCGTGCCCGCCGCAGCGAAGATCGAGCTCATCGACCGCCTGACCGACGCGGGCCTTCCCGTGATCGAAGCGACAGCATTCGTGTCACCGAAGTGGGTGCCGCAGATGGCTGATAACGCCGAAGTCATGGCAGGCATCAGACGCAAGGCCGGCGTGGCTTATCCGGTGCTCGTGCCGAATCGTAAGGGGCTCGACGCGGCGATCGCAGCGGGTGCTGACGAGGTGGTTGTCTTCGGCGCCGCCACTGAAAGTTTCTCGAAGCGCAACACGAACTGTTCGATCGACGAGGGTCTCGCACGGTTTGCCGAAGTATGCAAGGAAGCGATCGCCCGCGGTCTCAAGGTGCGCGGCGACATTTCGGTGTGTCTCGGCTGCCCCTACGAAGGCGAAGTCAGCCCCGAGGCCGTCGTGCGCGTTGCGCGCGAGCTCGACGCGATGGGCTGCTACGAAATTACGGTTTGCGACACGATCGGAACCGGAACGGCGGGCTCAACGCGCCGCGTGATCGAAGCCGTAGCAAGGCACGTGGCGGTCGAACGGCTCGCGGGACATTTCCATGACACCTACGGCCAGGCGGTTACCAACGTCTACGCCGCGCTCGAATGCGGCGTCGCGGCCTTCGACAGCTCGGTGGCGGGACTCGGCGGGTGTCCCTACGCGAAAGGCGCCACCGGTAACGTTGCGACCGAAGACGTGCTGTACATGCTGAACGGGGTGGGGATCGAGACCGGCGTCGACATGGACAAGCTGATTGCCGCCGGCGTCTTCATATCCGGGGTCCTAGGACGCCCGACCAGCTCGCGAGTTGCAAAAGCGCTCGCGGCGCGCCCCTCTTAACGGATTCGAAGAATGCCTCTATCTTCCGCAGCACCGCGAAAGCCGGTCCACACGCGATCCATCGAAGTGAGAGGCTATCAGCGCGAAGACGGCCTGTGGGACATCGAGGCAGAGCTCAAGGACACCAAGAGCCATGCGCATATGCGTCGTCATGGGGGCAAGGAGCGGCGCGCCGGGGAGCCGGTGCATCATATGTGGCTGCGACTCACGATCGACCTCGACATGCAGATCCACGACGCCGAAGCGGTAACCGACGCAGGGCCTTACCCCTTCTGCGGCGACATCACCCCGCGGTTCAAGTCCCTCATCGGGCTTAAGATCGGGCGCGGCTGGCGGCGCGAGATCAACGCGCGCCTCGGGGGCGAGAAGGGATGCACGCACCTGGTCGAGCTGCTGGGGCCGCTTGGCACCACGGCATTCCAGGCAACCGGACGCGCACGTGAACAGCGCAACAGGGACCAGCCGGGTGACAAGAAGCCCTACCAGATCGGCTCATGCCATGCGTACAAGGAAGATTCGCCGGCGGTGCTCGAGCGATGGCCGGAGTACTACACCGGAAGTAACGTCCGAAAGTGAAAACCTACTTTCGGCCGGAACGGCAAGTTAGCACCAAAGGCTTCGGGCGGCCGGGCGCCTTTGGTGGAACAAGAGCAACACCTACGAAGAAACGAATGGGACGCAACCAGCTGGCTTTTCGTTGCAGTTTCAGGCTCGAATCGGCGGGCTTGGCCCGCGATTCAGTTCAAATTGGTAGTTCCGACGCAAAGTAGGGGTTCACTTTGCGGCGTAGCGCAGGATTACCGATGCGGCGTTAGCACCCGCAGCACCGGCAATGCCGCCGCCGGGATGCATCGCGGGGCCGCACAAATACAGCTGTTCGATCGGCGTGCGATAGTTCGCGAGCTGAGGTGTAGGACGCATCCAGAGGATCTGATCGAGCGCGAGCTCGGCGTGATACTGCTGCCCCTGCGGGAATCCGTGGATGTGCTCGAGGTCATCGGGGGTGAGCACGTGCTGCTCAATGACCCAGCTCCCAAATCCGGGCACGTCTTCTGAAACTCTCGCAATGACCTTGCGCGCGAGCTTTTCGGATTGCGCCGCATCCCACACGCCTTCCTTCAATGCGTGAGGCACATACTGCACGTGGAGGTGCACGCGGTATCGACCTTCCGCATCGGCGCCAAGGCTCACCGCCTCGACGCAGGGCTCCGCTGAAATTCGCCGGTATTTCACTGCATCGTACGCCCGCTCCAGATAATCGAGCGACGGCGCCACGACGAGCGTCGTAAAGCCCGGGTCGCGATCGAGCACGAGCGAAATTTTTGCAGCCGGCCCGCGACTCCGCACGTTCTGCACGGCGCGCACGAGCGCCGGATCGAGCCAGCCTGGATCACACAGCTCGAGGAGCGTGCGCGCAGGTGCGAGACCCGACACGACAACGGCTGCCGCGAGCATTTCTCCACTCTGCAGCAGGACGCCAGTGGCGCGCCCCGCCCTGACCTCGATGGCCGTGGGCCTATCGATGCGCACGTTGATGCCCGGGCGCTGCGCGAGCGCTGCGCGAACGCTGGAAAGCGCCTGCCTGAAAACGCCAGGCGCGCTTCCGACATGATGATGCAGCAAGTTGAACGCGGTGCCGCCTGAACGCGGACCCTGGCAAAGATGCATCACACCCGCCGCGCCCAGTACGCCTTTCAGAATATCGTTTTCGAACCACTCGTCGAGGAAATCCGCTGCCGACATCGGTAGCAGCCGCATCAGATCTTCCATGCCCTGGCGCCCGAGCCGCCTCACGTTAAGAGCGCTCCGCGCGAGCTGCGTCAGACCGCCGCGCGTGCCGGCGAGCGGATCGGGCGGCGGCGCCGTGTAGAGTGCTTCCAGTACTCCCGCGAGCGCGTGCAGCCGCTTGCAAAAGGCCGGCCATTTGCCGGCATCCGCGGCGCTCAGCTTTCGAATTGCCTCTACGGACGCCGCCATGTCGACGCGAAGCTCGAACGGCTCGGCTTCACGCATGACGACGGCCCACGGGTCCTGCTGTTCGATGCGCAGTCCGTGCCGTGCGAGATCGAGATCACGGACGATGCGCGGCGGAATCCAGCCCGGCTCCAGATCTCCGACGAACGCCTCGCGCTCACTGACAAGCGTTACGGAATAACCGGCTCTGGCAAGGTAATGCGCTGCTACGAACGCGTCGATCCCGGCGCCGAGCACGACGGCTTCAGCTTTCACGGCGCGACCTTGAGAATCGAAAAGGCCGCATTGCGGCCGGATGCACCCATCACGCCGCCGCCGGGGTGCGCGCCG
>JBKJPI010000341.1:0-5049 GCA_046595235.1 Burkholderiales bacterium
GTCCGCTGAGCAGACTGCGGAGGCGACGCTCGCGCGTTATCGGGGTGGCTTTGGAAGCATTCTCGATCTCATCACCGCGCAGCAGGACGAATCCAACGCGCGCGTGCAACGCATTCAGTCGTACCTCGACTGGTACACGGCCCTCGCGCGCCTTCAGTTTTCCACGGGCTTCAACGAAATCATGGCGGGGACGGGCAGCAGAAAATGAAGCGACTGAGCATGTTGCTGGTGTTTGTTGCCATTGCCGCGATTGCCGGTGGCGGCTATTGGTACTGGACGCAGAAGCCCGCTGACGCCACAGCAGCCGATGGCGGATCGAAGAAGAAAGGTAAGGGCAAAGGAAAAGGACTGGGCGGCCCCATCACGGTCAAGGCGGCACAAGCGGTCGTGAAGCCGATGCCTATGCTGATCGAAGCCGTGGGCACCGTCGAAGCCGAGCACACCGTGCAGGTACGCGCGCAGGTTAGCGGCGTGCTGCAGTCGGTGCACTTTAAAGAAGGGGACAAGGTCAAAGCAGGTCAGGTGCTATTTCAGATCGACTCGCGGACTTTCCAGGCGCAGCACGCGCAGGCGCTCGCACAGCTCGCACGCGATCGTGCGCAGCTCGAGAATGCGCGTGCACAGCAGGATCGACTCGAGCCGCTCCTCAAACGCGAGTACATCACCCGTCAGGAATACGACGTTGCCGTCACCTCGACCAAGTCGCTTGAAGCCACCCTGCAGGCGAATCGCGCCGTCGCCGAGGCCGCCCGCATCCAGCTCGAGTTCGCACGCATTCGCGCGCCGATTTCGGGACGGACAGGGACGCTGGCAATCAAGCCGGGAAATCTGGTGCCTGCTGCAGGGACGGGAACGCCACTCGTCACCATCAACACGATGGACCCCATTCTTGTGTCGTTCAGCATCCCCGAGCGTCAGCTGGAAGACGTCCGGCGCTTTCAGAACGACAAGCTCATGCGCATCGAAATCCTCGCTGATCGCAATGCGCCACCCGTGGCGGAAGGCAAGCTCGTGTTCGTGGACAACGCCGTAACTCCGCAAACCGGCACGGTGCTCCTCAAGACCCGGGTGCTGAACGCGAACGAGGTGATCTGGCCAGGGCAGTTCGTGAATGTGCGCATCGTGCTTACAGTTGAACCGGAGGCCATCGTCGTACCGGAAGCCGCGGTGCAGCCGGGACAGGATGGAAGCTTCGTGTATCTCATCGACGAGAACAGCAAGGTAAAAGTGCAGCCGGTAAAAATCGCACGACAGTTGGGCGCGGAGGTCGTGATCGCATCCGGCGTGAACGCAGGGGATCGCGTCATTACCGAAATACCGCAGACGCTCATGCCGGGTGCCACGGTTCAACTCGCAGGAGCAGAGCCTAAGGGTGGTAAAGGCGGTAAGGGCAAGGGTGGCAAGAAGGCTGAGAGCGCGGCGGAAGTCTCAGGCGCCGCCAAGTCAGAAGCGAAGCCCGAAGCGAAGCCGGAGTCCAAATGAATCTCTCGCGAATCTTCATCGAGCGCCCGGTCGCTACAACGATCCTCGTAGCGGCTATCGTGCTGTTCGGGGCGATCGCCTTCCGCACGCTTCCTGTGAATGATCTCCCGAACGTGGACTTTCCTACGATCTCGGTCACGGCCGAGCTTCCCGGCGCGAATCCCGAAGTCATGTCGTCGACGGTAGCGACGCCGCTCGAACGCCAGTTCAGCCAGATTCCGGGCGTTGATACGATGAACTCGGTCAACAGCACGGGTCGGACGCGCATAACGCTTCAGTTCAGTCTCGAGCGCAACATCGACGCCGCTGCGCAAGACGTCCAAACGGCGATCTCCCAGGCAATACGCCGGCTGCCGGACGACATGGATCCGCCCACGCTGCGCAAAGTGAATCCGGCCGATGCGCCGATCATGTTTTTGGCAGTGACCTCCCGCACGCAGACGATGACAGCGCTCGACGCGTTTGCCGACACGCATATCGCACAGCGGCTTTCGATGGTGAACGGCGTCGCGCAGATTCAGGTGTTCGGCTCGCAGAAATATGCGGTGCGGGTGTACCTGGATCCGGAAGCGCTTTCGAAACGAGGGCTCGGCCTCGACAAGATCGTGACTGCGATACAGAACGCCAACAGCAATCTGCCGTCCGGCGTGCTTCAGGGGCAGGCCCGAAACTATACGGTGAAGTCTTCAGGCAAGCTCGAGCGCGCACACAGCTTCAATGAACTGGTCGTCGCATACGCGAACGGCATGCCGGTGCGCCTGGCCGATATCGGTCAGGCCGAGAACAGCGTCGAGAACACGAAGGTAAAGGCATTTCTGAACGACGAGCGGGCGATCCAGCTCGCGGTCTATCGGCAGCCGGGCGCAAATACGGTCCAGGTGGTGAGGGACATCCGCGCGCTGTTTCCTGCGATCGAAAAGGAGGCGCCGCCGGGTGTTCGCATCAATGTCGTGAACGACCGCTCCGAATTCATCCAGGCATCGATCAATGAAGTCAATTTTCACCTGTTCCTTTCAATCCTTCTCGTCGTCCTCGTGATTCTCGTATTCCTCCGCAACGCGCGATCCACGATCATCACGGCGCTGATTTTGCCGACATCGGTTATCGGCACCTTCGCGGCAATGTACGTCCTGGGTTACAGCCTCAACAATCTTTCGCTGATGGCGATCATCCTGTCGGTCGGTTTTGTCGTGGACGACGCAATCGTCGTGCTCGAGAACATCACGCGCCACATGGAAATGGGCAAAAGCCGAATGCAGGCGGCTTTCGAAGGCTCGAAGGAAATCGGCTTCACAGTCTTGTCGATGACGATCTCGCTCTCGGCTGTGTTCATTCCAATTTTGTTTATGCAGGGAATGCTCGGAAGGCTTTTCCGGGAGTTTGCTGTGACCGTTGGCGTTGCGGTCATGATCTCAGGCGTCGTCGCGCTATCGATGACGCCGATGCTGTGCAGCCTCATGCTCAAGCCGCCCACGCACAATCATGGCCGCGTCTACATGGCCTTCGAACGCGGCTTCGATGCGATAAAAAACTTTTACGGTTCGACGCTGCGATGGACCATAAGACGCCCGATTCTGATGCTGCTGGGCTCGTGCGTGTTTTTGGCCCTTACGGTGTACCTTTACAAGGTGATCCCGCAAGGATTTATCCCGCGCCAGGACACGGGTGTTTTCTTCGGCAACGTCGTAGCGCCGGAAGGCACCACGTTCCCCGAGCTCGAGCGCCGCATGCACCAGGTGCGGGAGATCATTCAGAAAAATCCGAATGTCGATGCTGTGCTTGCGACCGCGGGTCAGGGCACGGGCGGCGTTACGGGTGACAACGTGGGGCGCATCATCGTGCGCCTCAAACCTCGCGACCAACGCGAGGCGGGCGCTGACCAGATCATTCAGGAGCTGAGGCGATCGTTTGCCGGCGGTGCCCAGGGGCTTCGTGTCTTCATGAACAATCCGGCAGCGATCAATGTTGGCGGATTGATCAGCACCGCTGATTATCAGCTCGTGGTGCAGGGCACGGACCTGCAGGCGCTTTACGGTCCTGCGCAGCAGCTCGAAGCGCGTTTGAGAGAGTCGCGCATGCTGCAGGATGTGAACACGAGTCTCGAGCTTCGCAATCCCGAGATTCAGATCAACATTCTGAGAGACCGAGCGGCTGCGCTGGGCGTCTCACCCCAACAAGTCGAGTCGGCGCTCTACAACGCATATGGCGGGCGGCGTATCAGCACGCTTTATGGCGCCACCGATCAGTATTCCGTATTGCTCGAACTGCATCCCCGCTTTCAACGCGATATCAACGCATTGCGTTCGCTGTTCGTACAGTCGAACACCGGCCAGATGGTACCGGTGAATGCGGTCGCAGATATCAAGATGAGCGTGGGGCCTGTCGCGGTGAATCACTATGGGCAACTGCCGTCGGTCGTGCTCTCTTTCAATCTCGTGCCGGGCGTCTCGATAGGAGATGCGGTAACCCACGTGCAGGAGCTTGCACGCGACACGTTGCCGGCAGGCTTCTCCGCAACATTTGCGGGAAGCGCAAAGGCTTTCGAGCAGGCGTTCCAGACGTTGCCGCTGCTGTTGCTCGTGACGATATTGATTATCTACATGGTGCTCGCCATCCTGTATGAGCACTATGGTCATCCGATCACGATTCTCACGGCACTGCCCTTCGCAGGCTTCGGCGCCTTGCTCATGCTTATGCTCTTCGGCATGGAGCTCAACGTGTTCAGCTTCGTCGGCATCATCCTGCTCGTAGGGCTCGTGAAGAAGAACGGCATCATGATGGTCGACTTCGCGCTGCAACTTCAGCGCGAGCAGGGACTGCCCCCGCAGGAGGCGATCGTCGAGGCGTCCATCATTCGCTTCCGCCCGATCATGATGACGACGTTGGCTGCGATCTTTGCAACGCTTCCACTCGCATTCGGAACCGGAACGGGTTCCGAAATGCGTCAGCCGCTTGGTGTAGCGGTGGTAGGGGGCCTCGTCTTTTCCCAGCTGCTAACGTTGTATGTGACGCCTACCTTCTATGTACTGATGGAACGACTGGGCCGCATCGTCCAGAAAAAAGAGAGCTCCGCGCCGGTCATCAACATTTGATCCTCGCGTTGAAAACACGACTGGCTTCATATAAACTTACGGCAGTTGTGTTTGGTTTGGTTGGGCGCTTACAAGTCTCCTGTGCCTGTCAGGTGCGGGATCAAATTCTTCTTCGAAGTGCTTGCCCTCGCAGCGAAAAGACAGCTATAATCGCCGTCTTGGTTGATCTGGCGCGGGGTGGAGCAGTCTGGCAGCTCGTCGGGCTCATAACCCGAAGGTCATAGGTTCAAATCCTATCCCCGCTACCAACCGAGCAAATCGTTCTACCGAGCCTCCGGGCTCCCCCCAGGTCGCAATATCTGGTCGTTCTTTAAAAATATACAGCCGATAAGTGTGGGCACTTGGTCTTGAGTGCGCCGCGCAAGGAAACGCGCGCGGTTCATCAAGTTATAAAGAAGTGCTCGCACGACGGAAATTGAAACATAACGTCAAGCGAGTTAATGCTTTGCAGAGATTAAACTGAAGAGTTTGATCC
>JBKJPI010000400.1:0-8245 GCA_046595235.1 Burkholderiales bacterium
CCAGCGCAGGCAAGCGTGCCTCGGTGCAGTCGAGCACGGCGCGCCCGAACCGCCCGCGATGCGATATATGAATGCGCTCGATCGGCGTGGCATGGCTGAGCGTGTCCCACACGCCAAGCCGCTCGAGCACGAGCCGGCTGCCGTGCGAAACCGCAAGCGGGCGCAAGTCGTCAGGTTGCGAGGCGTGCCCGCGTGCTTCGACGAGCAGAACATCGAAACCGGCGGCGTGGAGCTCGAGCGAAGCGGCGGCGCCAACCGGGCCGCCGCCGATGACAACGACGTCGTAGGAAGCTTTAATCATTCCCGGGCCGCATCAGTGCCTCGATGTCGGCAATGGTTTTCGGCGCCGCTGCGGTGAGGATGTCGCAGCCTTCCGCCGTGACGAGCGCATCGTCTTCGATGCGTATACCGATGCCGACAAACTGCGCCGGCACGTCGGGCCCCGGACGTATGTAGCAACCGGGCTCGACAGTCAGCACCATCCCCGGGGCAAGCTCGCGCCATGCACCGTCGACTTTGTAGTCACCGGCATCGTGCACATCGAGACCGAGCCAATGGCCCGTACGGTGCATGTAGAACTTCCTGTAGCTCTCCGTCTCCAGCACTTCCTCGACGCTACCGGGCAGTAGCTTCAAATCGACGAAACCCTGCGCGAGCACTTTCACAGCAGCGTCATGGGGCGCGATCCAGGGGCTTCCCGGTCGTATTTTTTCGATCGCTGCAGATTGCGCGGCCAGCACCACCTCGTAGACGTCGCGTTGCGGACTGCTATAACAGCCGTTCACCGGAAACGTACGCGTGATATCGGCCGCATAACCATCGAGCTCGCAGCCCGCGTCGATGAGGAGGAGATCGCCGTCGCGCAGCACCCCGGCGTTTTCCACGTAATGCAGCACGCACGCGTGCGCACCGGACGCGACAATCGACGTGTAGGCAGGGGCCTGCGCGCCGTTACGGCGGAATTCGTGGAGGAGCTCAGCTTCGATCGCGAACTCGCCCACGCCGTCACGCGCGGCATGCATCGCGCGGCGGTGTGCGGCACTGGAGATTTCGGCGGCGCGCCGCATGACGGCAACTTCAGCAGCGTCTTTGAAAAGCCGCATCTCGTCGAGCAGCACGTGCACGTCGCTTATCGTCGGCGGCGCCACCACCCCCGAGCGTGCGCGCGATCGAACATCATTCAGCCAGCGCACGACCCGCGCATCCCACTCGCTGTCGTTACCGAGGTGACAATGCACCGCAGCCTGATCCGACAGAAGATCGGGCATGCGCGCGTCGAGCTGATCGATCGGGTGCGCTTCGTCGAAACCGAAAATTTCGCGTGCCGCGTCGGGCCCGTATCGAAAGCCGTCCCAGATTTCGCGCTCTAGGTCTTTCTGACGGCAGAAAAGAACGCTGCGCGCGGCGTCACCCCCGACGACGATGAGCACGGCATCGGGCTCCCTGAAACCTGTGAGGTAATAGAAGTAGCTGTCAAAGCGATACGGATAATGCGCATCGCGATTGCGCGTGCGCTCCGGCGCTGTCGGTATGACTGCAACACCGCTTTTCATCCGGGCTGCGAGTCGCGCGCGTCGCGCGGCGTGTATAGATACGTCCATCAGAGGCCCCTCGAGAAGCTTCAGAAATTAACGACGCAGCGCACGGTCGAGCTCGGCGAGGCGATCGGGCGTGCCGACGTCGACCCAGCTTCCCCTGAAGTGCTCGCCGCTCACGCGACCCGCCTCGATAGCCGGCCGCAGGACCGTCGCGAGCTGGTATTTCGTTCCGGCAGCGATCCCCGCAAAAAGCGCCGGTTGATAAACGCCGATGCCGCTGAAGGTATACCTCACGGGCCCATCGTTGGCCACGAGACGCTCGTTCAATGCGAAATCGCCTGAGGGATGATGCAGCGGGTTGTCGATGAGTACGAGGTGCGCGAGCGTGTCGCGCGGCGTCTCTAGCGTGGCGAAGTCGAACTCGGTAAAAAGATCGCCATTCACCACTATAAAGGGACCACTCCCCAGGAGTGGCAGCGCCGTGGCGATCCCGCCGGCTGTTTCAAGCGCTTCGACTTCACGCGAATAAATGATCGCGACGCCCCAGCGAGCGCCGTCGCCAAGCGCCGCTTCGATCCGGTCTCCCAGATGCGCCACGTTGATTACGATGTCAGTGAAATGCGCGCGCGCGAGCCGTTCGATGAGCCATGCGATGAGTGGCTTTCCACCCGCTTCGAGCAGCGGCTTCGGGGTCTGATCCGTGAGCGGACGCATGCGATTTCCCCGGCCCGCAGCGAGGATCATCGCTTTCAAAACGTGTACGCCACTCGAGGATTGGCGTCATCGAGCGCATCAAGAAGCTCGATCAGCGGGCCCAGCGCGGAATAGCGTGACGCGACCGAACGCGCATAGGCCAGGAATCGGGGTGCGTCATCGAGATAGCCGGGTTTGCCATCACGGTAATGGATGCGCGCGAATATCCCGAGAACCTTGAGATGCCGCTGGAGACCCATCCATTCGAAATCGCGGTAGAACGCGCCGAAGTCGTCATGCACCGGAAGGTCGGCTTTTCGCGCGCGCTCCCAGTACTTGATGCTCCAGTCGAGCACGCGCCCTTCGGGCCATGACAGAAAGGCATCCCGGAAAAGCGACACGACGTCGTAGGTGATCGGGCCGTAAACCGCGTCCTGAAAATCGAGCACGCCCGGATTCGGGGTACTCACCATGAGATTGCGCGGCATGTAGTCGCGGTGAACATACACTTTCGGCTGCGCCAAAGCGGCGTCTGTGAGCAGCTCGAAGATCCGATCGAGCAGTGCGCGTTGAGCCGTATGAGGCGGGCGATCAAGGTGGCGCCCCATGTACCAGTCCGGAAAAAGCTCCAGCTCACGGTTGAGGAGCGCCGCATCGTAGGGCGGCAGCACGTCGGGGCGGCTCGCCAGCTGCCATTTCACGAGTGCTTCGATCGCATCGCCGAAAAGCGCGTCGGCACTGCCGTCGTCGAGCGCGCTGCGATAAGTCGTGGTGCCGAGATCCGAAAGCAGGAGAAACCCACGCGCGATATCCTGCGCAATGACTTCGGGCACGTGCACGCCCGCCTTCTGCATGAGCCCCGCCACATGCACAAAGGGCCTGCAGTCTTCGACCTCCGGCGGCGCATCCATCGCGATCCACGTTTGCGCCTCGTGACGTATCCGAAAATAGCGCCGGAAGCTTGCGTCTTCGGAAGCGCGTTCGAGCTTCGCACCGGCAACGCCGATCGACTGCGAAACCCAGAGGGTCAATTCTTCGAGACGCGGATCGGATGCGTCAGACGCCATCGACGCCCTAAGCACGTTCGACACGATGAAACGCAGAATGCGCTGTCACGATTTGGGATGAGATCAGAAGTGCAACGGCCGGGCTCCAGCTCTAATTGCCTTCGGCGTTGAATTGTGCGATTTTAGCACCCCTCACGCTTGCTCCCGCGATGCACAAACAACTGATCTGGCTCATCACGCTCGTTCTCAGCGTCGCGCCGATCGCGGCTCAGGCCGAAGAAGGTATCCGGCTCAAGCCGCAGCGATCTCTCCTGACGCTGCCGCCGGCGAGTGACGAGCCCGCCCCCATATTCATGGAGGCCGATCGCATCGAAGGCCACGCCGAAAAAGAAACGCAGGCCGACGGCAATGTGCGCATGCGAAGGCTGGGCCAGTCGTTTTCGGCCGATTCGATGCGATATGACGCCTCCGGCGGTGACGTCGACGCGAAAGGTCACGTGCGCATCGAGCGCGGCGGCGATGTGATTGAAGGCGACCGACTGCGTTTCAATACCGGCACCGAGCGCGGGTTCATGGAAAAGCCCGAGTTCCGGCTGACCCCGATCCCGCGAGACTACGTAGCACCCGGGCAGGGCAAAGTCGTCACGCAGCCGGGGACGGTGCCGGCGAGCGAAGCGTCTCCGGTCCCGCTGCAAGGCCGCGGCAGCGCCGAGCGCCTGACCTTTCAGGGCCCGGGGTTATACAAGGTGGACCAGGCGAGCTATACGACCTGCGGACCCGGGAACGACGACTGGTTCATACGCGCGAACGAGCTCGATCTCGATCGCAACCGAAACATCGGTGTGGCGCGCGGTGCAAGCATCGTATTCCTCGACACGCCCATCCTGTACACGCCCTATATCTCGTTTCCGCTTCAGCAGGAACGAAAGACAGGCATTCTCACCCCGCACTACGGGAGCTCCACTTCGACGGGCGCGGAGTTCACCATTCCCTATTATCTGAACATCGCACCGAATCGCGATGCGACGCTGTACCCGCGCGTCATGAGTAAGCGCGGCGTGCAGCTTGGCACCGAATTTCGCTATCTGGACACGAACTATGGTGGGGATGCACGGGTCGAGTGGCTGCCGGATGATCGCCAGATCAGCGAGAACCGCTACGGGTACTTTTTCAGGCACGGCCACACCTTCTCCAATGAATGGGCGGCGGCGCTCAACATCAACCGCGTTTCGGACGACCGCTACTTTACGGATCTTTCCACGCTCGTCGCAGTGACCTCGCGCACCACGCTGCCGAACGAAGCGTCGGTTTCGCGTGCGGGTACATGGGGCGATCTCGGAAGCTACGCGTTTTCTGCCGGGATACAGCGCTGGCAAACGCTGCAGACCGATGTGCTCGTGCCGATCACCCCGCCGTACAACCGCATGCCGCAGGTCACATTCACCGCATTCCGGCAGGATGTGCTGAAAACCGACCTCGACCTGCTCGCGAGCTATGTGGATTTCCAGCACCCCACGCTCGTAAATGGTAAACGGGCGCTCGCATATCCGAGTGCGACGCTCCCGCTGCAGACGTCTTACGCCTATGTGATTCCGAAAGCTGGAGTACACGTCACCCGCTATCTGCTCGATCCGAACGCGCAGGGGGTGACGGAGCAGACGCGCACGCTGCCGATCATCAGCACCAACGCAGGCCTCGTCTTCGAACGAGACACGAGCTTCACGGGACTGCCGTTCATACAGACCCTCGAGCCCAAGCTCTTCTACGTCTACATCCCGTACCGCGATCAGAGCCGCCTGCCCAACTTCGAAAGCGGCGTTCAGGACATCAGTTTCGCGACGATGTTCACGGAGAACCAATTCAGCGGAAACGATCGGATCAACGATGCGAATCAGGTCACGGTCGGCGTTACGTCCAGGCTCATCCATCCCGACACCGGCGTGGAGCGTCTGCGTGTAGCACTGGCTCAGCGCTATTACTTCTCGGGACAGCGCGTGACGCTTCCGGGCGTGCCGAGCCGACCCGATTACAGCGCGAGCTCAGACCTCCTCGCTGCGCTTTCAGGCACGGTGCTGCCGAGCTGGACGGCGGAAGCCGGCCTGCAATACAACACCGATCGGAGCCAGTCGCAGAAATTCAACGTAGCCACGCGCTATCAACCGGCCCCCGGCAAGGTTCTGAACCTTGCCTATCGCAGCACGGCCGACCTCATTCAGCAGACCGACGTCTCGTTCCAGTGGCCCGTGACTTCGAACTGGAGCGCGATCGGGCGCTGGAACTGGTCGATCCGGGACGACCGCACCCTCGAGGCACTGGGGGGCCTGGAATACGATGGCGGGTGCTGGGTGTTCCGGGCGGTCGGCCACCGCTTCGTAACATCCCTGAACGCCGCCAACACGTCGTTTTTTTTCCAGCTCGAATTGAACGGCGTCTCGCGCATCGGCTCTAACCCTACAGATGTTTTGCGGCGCAACGTCGGCGGGTATACTCGCCTCGACCCGAGGGCCTCGTCCAGCTCCGACAATCAGCTGCTGGATCGCTGAGCGGGCGCGCCGCCGAATTAGCCCACTATGAGATCAGTTTTGCGATATTTCGCCATGCCACAACACGCGCGCTCGCCACTGGTGAGCTTTTCACTCATTGCAGCCGTCGCGCTGGCCAGCGTTCCTGCGGTGATGCCGACTGACGCGGCCGCGCAGGCGAGGTCGCGCCAGCCCGTCGTGCTCGACCGCATCGTCGCCGTCGTCAATGACGAAGCGATCACGGCGCGAGAGCTCGAGGAACGCGCGCGATACGCGATGAAGCAGCTCGCGCAGCAGGGCACGCCGCTGCCGCCGCAGGCTGTTGTCGATCGGCAGATCCTCGATCGCATGATCGTCGATCGCGTTCAGGTCCAGTTCGCGAAAGAAACGGGGCTTCGAGTCGATGACGCCGAGCTCGAGCGCGCCATCGCTCGCATTGCGGAGCAGAACAATATCTCCTTGAGCGCGATGCGGGCTACGCTCGAAAAGGACGGCGTGCCGTACGCAAAGTTCCGCGAAGACATCCGGCACGAGATCGTCATGTCGCGGTTGCGCGAGCGCGAAGTCGACAACAAGATCGTCATCACCGAAAGCGAGATCGATGCGCTTCTCGCCGCGTCCGTGAACGAGGAAATGCGAAGCGACGAAGTCGACCTCTCGCACATTCTGGTCGTCGTACCGGAGAACGCGAGTCCCGAGCAGCTGCAGGCGCGTCGCGCACGCGCGGAGGAAGCGTTGGCCCAGCTGAACAAGGGTGTGGATTTTCGCCAGGTCGCAGCAGCGTTCTCGGAAGCCCCCGATGCGCTCCAGGGCGGCGCTATGGGGTGGCGCGCAGGCGAGCGTTTACCGACGATTTTCTATGATGCGTTGAAGGCAATGAAGCCGGGCCAGATGAGCGGAATCCTTCGCAGCCCGAACGGCTTTCACGTTCTTCGGCTCAACGAGCGTCGGGGCGGGACGAGCGCTGCAGCGCCACTGGGCCCGACGACCGTGCAACAGACCCGTGCCCGTCACATCCTTCTCAAGACGAACGAGCTCGTATCCGAGAATGAAGCGCGTAACCGGCTTCGCACCCTCAAGGAGCGCCTCGAGAACAAAGCCGATTTCGCCGAGCTTGCCCGGGTTCATTCCGAGGATGCGAGTTCCTCCCGTGGCGGGGACCTGGGCTGGGTACTACCGGGCGATACGGTTCCTGAATTCGAGCGCGTCATGAACCAGCTGAAACCGGGCGAGATCAGCGATCCGGTGCAGTCGCCGTTCGGCTGGCACCTGATACAGGTGCTCGAGCGCGGGACGCAGGACGTCTCGAAGGAGCGGCGCCGGCTCGCTGCCCGCCAGACACTGCGCGCGCGGAAGTCCGACGAGGCGTATCAGGAATGGGTGCGCCAGATTCGCGACCGGGCATATATCGAACTTCGCATCGACGATAAGTGAGCGCGCCGAAAAAGCGCTCAGGTAGTCCTCCCCTGGTTGCGGTGACCGCCGGCGAGCCCGCCGGAATCGGTCCCGATCTTTGCGTGCAGCTCGTCGCGCAACCGCTGCCGCTTCCCATCGTTGTAATCGCCGACCGCGATCTTTTGAAAGCGCGCGCCCGGTTGCTCGGCATCAGGGTGACGATCGTCGACTTCGACGGCGGACTTCATCGAACCTCGGAGGCGGGTGAGCTCCTCGTGCGTCACGTGCCGCTCGAAACCGGGGTAACGCCGGGGGCGCTCGACCCAAAAAACGGCCGCTATGTGTTGCAGACGCTCGAAGTCGCGGCCGATGGATGTGTCGATCGCACTTTTGCGGCAATGGCGACGGCGCCGGTGAACAAGGCGGTCATCAACGACGCAGGGATCGCGTTCACCGGACATACCGAGTTCCTCGCCGATCGCACGGGAACTCCGCGCGTCGTAATGATGCTCGTGGGCGGCGGGATGCGGGTGGCACTCGCAACGACGCACCTTGCATTACGCGACGTCGCCGCGGCTATCACCCGGCAGAGCCTGGAAGACACGCTCGTTATCCTGAGGAAAGATCTGATCGAGCGCTTCGGTATCGAACACCCCCGTGTTCTGGTGGCAGGGCTCAATCCGCATGCCGGTGAATCAGGCCATCTCGGGCGGGAAGAGATCGACGTGATCGAGCCCGTGATTCACGCAATGCGCAACGCCGGCCACGACGTCGTCGGGCCGCTTCCGGCGGACACGCTGTTTAATCCCGACCGCCTGCGAGAAGCCGATGCTGTGCTGGTGATGTACCACGACCAGGGTTTACCGGTGCTGAAGCACGCGAGCTTCGGCAGCGGTGTCAACGTGACGCTCGGCCTTCCAATCGTGCGCACCTCCGTCGATCACGGCACGGCACTCGATCTCGTCGGCACCGGCCGCGCCGATGTCGGGAGTCTGGTCGCGGCGATCACGCTCGCAGGTGAGCTCTACGGCGGAAAGTAAAAACCTACTTTCCGCCGGAACGGCAAGTTAGCGATTCAGGCTTGGGGCGG
>JBKJPI010000488.1:0-9888 GCA_046595235.1 Burkholderiales bacterium
TCCATGACGATGCTGACGCCTGCGACTGCCGACGCGGCGGGCCTCGGCCGGCTCACCGTGCTTTCCACCCTGGGTCAGCCACTGAACGCGGAGGTCGAGCTCCTCTCGGTCCAAAAAAACGAAACGATCACTGCACGCCTCGCTTCGCAGGAGGTTTACAGCCAGGCGAACGCCCAGTACAACAATGCGCTCACCGGCACACGGGTGACCGTCGAGAAGCGGCCGAACGGTCAGGTTTTCCTGAGAGCGACGACGCCGCGCGTCGTCAGCGAGCCTTTTCTCGAGCTCCTGATCGAGATCAACTCCGAGAACGGCCGCGTGGTGCGGCAATACACGGCGCTGCTCGACCCCCCCGGCTATGGGCGCGCCGCAAGCGAGTTGCCGCCGCCGCTCCCGCCCGTCGTGACATCCGCGCCCCAGAGCAGACCGACACCTGCCCCTGCCCCTGCCCCTGCCGCAGCTACTGCGGCAGCGTCGAGCACGGCATCATCGAGCACGGCATCCACGGGGTCCTACGATCCGGCGGCAGCACCTGCGTTGACGCCGGCCCCGGCCCCGGCGGCTTCCGTAGCTGCGCGCGCGCCCCGGTCGGCACCGCGTGCATCAGCGCGCTCTGCGTCCAGCGAAGCACCTGCAGCCGCAGACGGTGCGCGCCAGTACGGTCCGGTCAAACCCGGCGAGACGCTCGGGCGCATCGCACGTACTGTAAAGCCCGAGGGGGCAACGCTCGAGCAAACGCTGGTCGCGCTCCATCGGCAGAATCCCGACGCTTTCATAAAAAAAAATATGAACCTGGTGCGTTCGGGAAAAATTCTGAGCGTGCCTGAAGCAAATGAAATTGCGTCGCTTTCGCAGCGTAAGGCAGTGCAGGAAGTCAGGCTTCAGGTCGCTGACTGGAATGCGTATCGGGGCCGTGTTGCCGACCGCGTAGCAAGCGCGCCGCAGGAAGGCAGCGTCACCAGCGGACGCATTGGTTCGCGTGTGGCGGATGCGAGCGCAGGCGAAGGTCCGCAGGATACGGTGAGGCTTTCACGCGGTGAGGGTAAAGGCAAAGGTAAGGCCGGCGGCGGCGATCGCGTTCGCGCGCTCGAGGAAGAGGCCATTGCGCGCGATAAGCAGCTCGCCGAGGCGAACTCGCGCATCGGTCAGCTCGAGCAGATCATCAAGGATTCTCAGCGCGCGGTTGAGCTTAAGACCGGCCCGCTACCCGGGTCGAAGGGCGCCGAAAAATCCGGCGACAGAGTCGCGGGCAAGGGCGTCGACAAGGCTGCTGGTAAGGCCGCGGAGAAAACGGCTGCAGCACCGACCGTAGCGACACCGATTCCGCCGCCGCCTCAAAAGGCGCCCGCTGACAAAGGTACGCCGGCTGAAATTGCCGCGGCACCGGCCGGGAAAGCCGCCCCGGCGAAAGCGCCCGAAGCCACGCCCGCCCAGAAACCGGAGTCTCAGTCGGTTGCGAAGGCGAAGAAAGCCCCGCCACCTGCGCCCGCGCCTGAATTCGATCTCGTCGGCACCCTCATGGACGAACCGCTTTACCTCGCGGCCGGCGGGGCCGTTTTAGGGTTGGGCGTGCTCGGACTCGTGATGGCGCGTCGGCGCCGGACGGCGGGCTCGCGGGGTACCGACGAACCCGTCGTTAAGATCGCGCCGTCTCTTGCACCTGCCGGCACAGGCACGACGGGTAGTACGCCGGGAGTCCTGGGTGGGGGTAGGACCTCCGTAATCCCGAGCGCTGCTTCACCGGGCGCGGATGTGGCCGCCGCACGAACGGTGACGACGAGCATTCCCGCAGCGCGGCCGATCGAACCGGCTCGCAGCACCCCGTCGCTCACGCCGGGGCCCATAACGAGCCCTGCTCCGGCCGCAGCAAAACCACGAGCGTCTGAGGCAGACGACAACGATCTTGATTTCAACGTTGGAACGCGGCGAGGCGGCGCAGCCGGCGCCGCGGCCGCGCCGCCGCAGGATATGACGCCGCGTGCCCCGAGCGGCGAACCGGCCCGCCGTGTATCCGAAGCACCGCGAACGGTGGCCCCGACGCCGCGAGCGCCAGACCCCGCGCCCGCAATCCGTGCGCCGGAGGCGCCAAAGACCGTCACGTCACCTCCGGCTCCGCCGCCGACGCCCCGCGCAGTCGAACCCCCGCCACGTGCACCGGAGCCCCCGGTGAAAGCACCCGAGCCCGCGGCGCGCCCCGATCACGCGGCACGCGCGTCGGAAGTGCTGCGTGCGGCGCAGGCGCAGTCTCGGCCGCCTGACGTGAAGCCGCTCGAGCCGCTGATGCCCGACTTTGCCCTCGATGCTGCCGGGGTCAAGCCAGGCGCCGCGGCGCCGAAACCGGCTGCCCCCACGAAGGATCCGAACGTGCTGGAGTTCGATCTCGACCCGCTGCCGGCCGGCGGGGGCGGGCTCAACATGGACAAAGTGGCGTCCGAGCCGCCGCCGAAAGTCGATTTCAAACTCGACCTCGCTGATCTCGATTTGAATGCGCCGTCACAACGCACTGCGGCGCCGGCTGCGTCTCCGCCCGCGAAAGACGATCACTGGTATGACGTTCAGCAGAAATTCGATCTCGCCAAGGCGTACGAGGAGATGGGCGACAAGGACGGCGCACGCGACATCCTGCAGGAGGTCGTGCGCGAAGGCGATGCCGAGCAGAAAGCTCAGGCCAAAAAGCTGCTCGGTCCGCTAAGCTAGTCGGACAGCATTCCTACAGGACCGCGGCGGCGTGAGCTGCCGCGGTTTTTCTTTTAATAGGCCCTCTGACGCGCTCATCCGTGCGAATCGTCCTTGGTATCGAATACGATGGCTCGCCGTTCTGCGGCTGGCAGACGCAGCCATCCGGCTGCGCCGTGCAGGATCACGTCGAAGCCGCCCTCGAGCACATCGCAGGGGAGCGGGTTGCGACGATCTGTGCGGGACGCACCGACGCGGGCGTGCACGCGCTCACTCAGGTCGTGCACTTCGATACCGAAGTCTCGCGTCCGTTCTCGGCGTGGGTTCGCGGCGTCAACGCCTCCTTGCCCGCGGGTATCGCTGTGATTTGGGCGCAGGAAGCGGCCGCGCAGTTCAATGCCCGTTTTTCCGCCCTCGAGCGGTGCTATCGCTACGTTCTCCTTAATCGCACGGTGCGTCCGGCGGTGGGGCACGGACGAATGGGCTGGTTCCATCTTCCGCTGGATGTGATCCGGATGCGCGAGGCTGCGCTCCACCTCATAGGGGAGCATGATTTCAGTGCTTTTCGCTCGAGCGAATGCCAGGCGCGCTCGCCGGTGCGAGCGCTTCGCCGAGTGAGCATCGAACGACGCGGCGATTACGTCGTGTTCGAGTTCTGCGCCAACGCATTTCTCCATCACATGGTTCGCAATCTGGTTGGCTCGCTGGTCTACGTGGGCAAGGGAAAACACGAGCCGCTGTGGGTGTCTCATGTGCTTGCAGGCAGGGATCGCTCTCAGGCCGCGCCGACATTCGACTCCGCGGGGCTCTACCTGGCGTGCGTGGAGTACGATCGAGCGTGGGGTCTTCCCGCTCCGCGTCGCATCGATTTTGCGGAGATGTTCGCCGAATGAACACGGCAGTGAAAATCTGCGGCATTACGCGTATCAACGATGCGCTCGTTGCAGCGGCCCGCGGTGCACATGCGATCGGACTCGTTTTCTATCGTCCGAGCCCGCGATTTATCGAGCCTCACGACGCGGCGAAGATCGTGCGGGCGCTGCCGCCTTTCGTGACGCCGGTCGGCCTTTTCGTCGACGCCGATGCAAGCGAAGTCGAGGCGACCGCTGCCGAAGCGGGCGTGCAGATGCTCCAGTTCCACGGCGCGGAAACACCTGAATATTGCGCACGTTTCACGTTACCGTGGATGAAAGCGGTGCGGGTTCGGCCCGGGGTCGATTTGTTACAATACGCCCGCGATTACTCAGGCGCCAAAGCGCTCCTCCTCGATGCTTATCAGGAGGGTCTGCACGGGGGCACCGGATCAGTGTTCGACTGGAGTCTCATCCCGGCCGACATGTCGCTCCCGATCGTGCTTTCGGGCGGCCTCAATCCCGAAAACGTAAGCGACGCGATCAGGCGTGTGAGACCGTGCGCGGTGGACGTGTCGAGCGGCGTCGAATCAAGCAAGGGCATCAAGGACGCGAAGCGAATCGCCGCGTTCATCACAGGAGTTCGAAATGCGAATGTATGAATTGCCGGACGCGAAAGGTCATTTCGGTCCATATGGCGGCGTTTTTGTAGCGGAAACGCTGGTCCAGGCGCTCGATGAGCTGAAAGAGGCTTATGCGCGATATCAGCACGATCCGGAGTTCGTCGCCGAATTCGAGTTCGAGCTCAAGCACTACGTCGGCCGGCCGAGCCCCATCTATCATGCGAAGCGCTGGTCTCAGCACTTCGGCGGCGCACAGATGTACTTGAAGCGCGAGGATCTGAACCACACCGGCGCGCACAAGGTGAACAACGTCTTCGGGCAGGCACTCCTTGCGCGCCGCATGGGCAAGCCGAGCGTCATCGCCGAAACCGGTGCCGGCATGCACGGCGTTGCCACTGCGACGATCGCGGCGCGCTACGGGCTCGAGTGCGTCGTGTACATGGGCGCTGAAGACATCCGGCGCCAGATCCAGAATGTCTATCGCATGAAGCTTCTCGGCGCCACTGTGGTGCCGGTCGAGTCAGGTTCGAAGACACTGAAGGACGCGCTCAATGAAGCGATGCGCGATTGGGTCACGAATGTTGAGAACACCTTCTACATCATCGGTACTGTCGCAGGCCCGCACCCTTATCCCATGATGGTGCGCGACTTCCAGTCGGTGATCGGACGTGAAGCCAAAGTGCAGATGCTCGAGCAGACCGGCCGTCAGCCCGACGCCATCCTCGCGTGCGTCGGCGGAGGTTCGAATGCAATGGGCATCTTTCATCCGTACATCGACGAGAAGGGCGTGCGTCTCATCGGCGTCGAAGCCGCGGGTCATGGCCTCGAAACCGGGAAGCACGCAGCGACGCTGGCGGCAGGCAAGCCGGGTGTGCTGCACGGCAACCGGACCTATCTCCTCCAGGACGACAATGGGCAGATCGTCGAGACGCACTCCATATCCGCGGGGCTCGATTACCCTGGTGTCGGGCCCGAGCACTCGTGGCTGAAAGACATCGGCCGTGCTGAGTACGTCAGCGTCACCGACGACGAAGCGCTGCAGGCCTTCCACGATCTCTGCAGGCTGGAAGGCATCATTCCTGCGCTCGAATCGAGTCACGCGCTCGCATATGCGGCGAAGATGGCGCCGAGGTTGCCGAAGGATCAGATCCTCCTCGTGAACCTCTCCGGCCGGGGTGACAAGGACATGCACACCGTCGCCGAGAAATCAGGAATCACGTTCTGATGTCGCGAATCGCTGCGACGTTTGAACGGTTGCAGCGTGAAAAGCGCAAGGCGTTGATCCCGTTCTTTACGGCCGGTGACCCGAACCCGCAATCCGCTGTGCCGGTCATGCATGCGCTCGTTGCAGGTGGGGCGGATGTGATCGAGCTCGGCGTGCCGTTCTCAGACCCGATGGCTGACGGTCCGGTGATTCAGCGCTCGAGCGAGCGCGCACTCGTGCACGGTGTTTCGCTGAAGGACGTCATCGGCTACATCGCCGAATTTCGAAAGCGCGATACCACGACGCCGGTCGTCCTCTTCGGCTATGCGAATCCGGTCGAAGCCCTCGGCGTCGAACGATTTGCGGATGCTGCGAAAGGGGCAGGTGCAGACGGGGTTCTCATCGTCGATTATCCGCCTGAAGAAGCCGAGAGCATCGTGCAGTTGCTGGACGCGCGTGAGCTCGACATGATTTTTCTCCTGTCGCCGACGACCACCGAGAAAAGGCTGAGCGAAGTCGCGGCGCTCGGGCGCGGCTATCTTTATTATGTTTCGCTCAAGGGTGTGACCGGTGCGGCCAACATTGACCTCGGTGACGTGAAGGCCCAGCTTGCCCGTATCCGCGAGCACACCAAGCTTCCGCTCGGGGTGGGCTTTGGCATACGTGATCCCGAAACTGCGCGCAGCATTGCTTCGGTCGCCGATGCGGTCGTGATTGGAAGCCGCCTCATCCAGGAAATCGAAAGCGCGCCGACCGGCGGGATCGAGCAGCGCGTGACGGCGTTCATGCAGGGTATGCGTGATGCCATCGATCGCGATCTCGAGCGGGTCGCCTCATGAGCTGGCTTCAGAAGCTCCTGCCGCCGAAGATCAAGCGAGACTCGGGCGGCGTCAAAAAAGCCGTTCCGGAGGGACTCTGGAGCAAATGCGACTCCTGCGAGGCGGTGCTTTACCGTTCCGATCTCGAGAAGAACTTCGACGTCTGTCCGAAATGCAGCCACCACAATCGCATATCGGCCCGCGAGCGGCTCGATTACCTGCTCGATATCGAAGGCCGCTATGAGATAGGCGCCGAAGTTCTTGCGGTGGATACGCTCAAGTTCAAGGATAGCAGGCGCTATACCGAGCGGCTCCAGGAGGCGCGTATCCAAACGTCCGAGGAAGACGCCCTCATCGTGATGCAGGGGAGCATCAGAACGCTCCCTGTGGTCGCGGCGGCTTTCGAGTTCGGTTTTCTCGGCGGCTCGATGGGCTCCGTGGTCGGTGAGCGCTTCGTTCGGGGCGTGCAGGTCTGTCTGGAGCAGCGCCTGCCGTTCATCTGCATCACCGCAACCGGCGGCGCGCGGATGCAGGAAGGCGTGCTTTCGCTCATGCAGATGGCCAAGACTTGCGCGTCGCTCACGCAGCTGTCAGCGCAAGGCCTGCCGTTTATTTCAATACTCACCGATCCCACCATGGGCGGCGTATCCGCAAGCTTCGCGATGATTGGCGACGTCGTGCTGGCCGAGCCCGGTGCATTGATCGGTTTCGCAGGACCTCGCGTCATCGAGCAGACCGTACGCGAGACCTTGCCTGAAGGCTTCCAGCGGTCCGAGTTCCTGCTGGAGCATGGCGCGATCGACATGATCGTCGACCGGCGGCAGATGCCTGAAAAGATCGTGCACCTGCTCGGTCTGCTGCTGAAGCGCCCCGCAGCGTAGTCGCTTCCGCGCCATGTAAGCTGCACGGCGCGCCGCCCATGTCTCAACCCGCCCGTCCTGACGCATCGGCAACGCTCTCGGAGTGGCTCGCTTACATCGAACGTGTCCATCCCAAGTCGATCGACATGGGGCTCTCGCGTGTCGCGGAGGTGCGCGATGCGTTGAAGCTCGAAGTCAGATTTCCGGTCATCATCGTCGGAGGCACCAACGGCAAGGGCTCCGCGTGCGCCATGCTCGAGGCTATTTTCGACGAGGCGGGCTACCGCGTGGGGTGCTACACATCGCCGCATCTCCTGCGCTATAACGAGCGCGTACGAGTTTCACGCGAAGAGGCTTCAGACGCCGATCTCGCCCGCGCGCTCGCTGCAGTCGAAGACGCGCGCGGAGAGGTTGCGCTGACGTATTTCGAGTTCAGCACACTCGCTGCAGTGTGGCTTTTTGCAAACATGTCGATCGACATTGCAGTGCTAGAAGTCGGGCTTGGCGGGCGCCTCGACGCCGTCAACGTATTCGACGCCGATTGCGCGCTCGTAATGAGCGTTGCGCTCGATCATATGGACTACCTTGGTGACACCCGTGAAGAGATCGGTGCTGAAAAGTCCGGGATATTCCGATCGAGCAGGCCCGCCATCTGCGCCGATCGTGACCCGCCCCGTTCGCTGCTCGACCGCGCCGCTGCGACGGGCGCAAGGCTCCTTTTGATCGGCCGGGATTTCGACGGAAAAGCTGACGCAAGGCAGTGGCGTTACTGGGGGCCGCGCGGCGAGCGCCATGGACTTCCACACCCTGGGCTTCGCGGTGATTACCAGATATCCAATGCCGCAGCGGCGCTCGCCGCCCTCGACGAGCTGCGCGACCGCGTTCCGGTAACGGCGAATGACATCCGGACCGGGCTTCTGACTGCCGAGATTCCAGGCCGCTTCCAACTGCTTCCAGGGCGCCCGACGGTAATTCTCGACGTTGCGCACAACCCTGCGGCTGCCTCTGCCCTCGCACGGAACCTCGCGCGGTTGCCGCGGGGCGGGCGCACCTTTGCCGTGTTTGCGATGCTCAGTGACAAAGACGTGAGAGGGGTCGTTGACGCCGTAAAGCCGCACATCGATGAGTGGCTGGTGAGTGGCATCGACGAGCCGCGCGGAGCAGATGCTGATTTTCTGCGTGATGCGCTCGAGCGCGCAGGTATTTCGAATCATGTTTCTGTGTGCGACACCATCATTGATGCCTACCGATCCGCGTGTGAGAGGGCGAGCCAAGATGATAGAATCGTCGTCTTCGGATCGTTCCACACGGTAGCTGCGGTCATGGCCGCAGTTACGACGCACTGAAGCCGCGCATGGCGAGACCAATCAGCGACGAAGAACTGCAGTTGAAGAAGCGCGCGCGGCGCCGTGTCGTCGGCGCCATCGTGCTGGTGACAGCTGTCGCGGTAATCCTTCCGATGGTGCTGGATTCGGAGCCGAAGTCGAGCAGCAATAACGTCGACATTCAGATTCCTTCACCGGATGCCGGGGAGTTCAAGCCTAAATCGCCCGGTGCACGGTCGGCGACGGCTGAACCGTCGAAGGCTTTACCGAGCGTCGCTGAGAAGCGCGGCGCCCAGAGCGCCAGCGCCAAGGCCGAGAGCACGAAGCCCGAAAGCGGCCCGGCCGAAATCTCGTCAATCAAAGAGCCGACCGCCGTGAACGATGCGGCAAAAGAGCCCGTGACCGCCAAGGCGGTCCCGTCAGAGAACATCAAGGGAATGCCGCCGGCGCCTGCCAAACAGTCAGCGACGGCACCTGAAACAGTTCCGCGTGAAGCGCCCGCCGCGGCGGCCGGCGTTTACGTCGTGCAGGTCGCGGCACTGTCCGATTCGGCGAAGGCGAAGCAGCTTGAAAAGCAGATGGCGGGCGTCGGCCTCAAAACTTATACCGAAGTCGTGAACACTCAATCGGGCGAAGTCACGCGGGTGAGGGCCGGGCCTTACGCAACGCGCGAAGCGGCCGAGAAGGCGCGCACGCAGCTCAAGAAGGCGGGTCTCGACGGCAAGGTGGTGCCCAAATAACTACGTCTCCCTCATCCCCGGCCCTTCTCCCGGAAGGCGAAGGGAGGTTCGAGGCGCAAGCGGTTAAGCCGTTTGCGCCGCATGCGGATCGATGACCCTCTTCGACTACTCGGTGCTGGCTATCGTGGGTGCATCTGTCCTGTTGAGCGTGTTGAGAGGCTTCGTGCGGGAGGTGATCTCGCTGGGCGCATGGATTGCCGCATTTGCAGCAGCGAGCCTGCTTGGCGGTCTCGTGGCGTCGTGGCTCATGAGCAGTATCCGCGACGATTCGATACGTGCGCTGGTGGCATTCGGTGGAGTGTTCGTGCTGACGCTCATATCCATGAGCGTTCTTGCGATGGTCGTATCAGGGCTCATGAAGAAAGCAGGGTTGGGGTTGGAAGACCGGCTGCTAGGCAGTTTTTTCGGATTTGCGCGAGGTCTCGTGATCGTGATGGTGCTCGTGCTGCTTGCCGGGCTTACCCGACTTCCCCGTCAGCCGGCGTGGACAGACGCAATGCTGAGTCCTCCATTGGAGGCCCTGGCCGGAGCCGCAAGCCCGTGGCTGCCGCAGATACTCGCGGGTAACGTCTCTTACGATTGAGATCAGGCAATGTGCGGAATACTCGGTGTAGTCGCTGGCGATCCCGTTAACCAGGTCCTCTACGACGGGCTGCTGGTTCTGCAGCATCGTGGGCAGGACGCGGCCGGCATCGTCACGGCCGATGGGCCCATGTTCCACATGCACAAGGGCGGCGGGATGGTGCGCGATGTATTCCGGACGCGCGACATGCGCGCGCTCACCGGACATG
>JBKJPI010000557.1:0-4205 GCA_046595235.1 Burkholderiales bacterium
CATGGAATACGACCCGTTCGTTCACACCGTAATGCAGGCGCTGGAGCTCGGCTACACACGGTTCGAGCTCCAGCGCCTGCATTACGGTGTGAACGAACGGGTCGTATTCCATGCTGACGGTCGGCGTCGTTTTCTTCGTGTACGCGCAGAACCGGCACTTGAGGTTGCACGCGCTGCTCGTCTCGATGTGGAACATCGAGCGGTCCTTCTGGATGAATTCACGGCCGAGCGCGCGATTCACCCCCACCTCCATGCGGATCAGGAGATTTCGAAGGTGGTTGGCGGCTCCTGCAATGCTCACGATTTCACGCGCGCTTTGCCGCCGTGCACATGATTTCCACGAGCGTTTCCGGCGAGCCGAGTTGCGCCTGGACAGTGGCGCGCGCAGGCGGGTTGCCGCGATCCACCCACGCCATCCACGCTTCGTCCATCTGCGGCTTCATTTTCATATCGCTCACATAGACGGTCGCAGTAAGTATGCGGGCCTTGCTGGAGCCGCACTTGGCCAGCAGCGCGTCTATCTGGCGAAGAACCTCCTCCGTCTGGGCTTTCATGCCGGCCTTGAGGTCATCCGCCACCTGCCCTGCAAGATAGACGAGCCCGTTGTGTTCCACCGCGTCCGACAGCTTACCGCCCATCGGGTCCACTCTGAGGATATCGGTCATTCAGTTCTCCCAGTCTTAAGTTAAATATTCAGCGCAGAGGACGCAGGGGCACGCAAAGAAAACAATCTGAAATGGGTCAGCCACTCACGCTTTCCTGCGTCTATCGGCGTGAAATCGTCAGCTCTTCGCGCAAATCATCATGATTTCCACCCGCGTATCCGGCGAGGCAAGGCGTGATTCTACGGTGGCCCGGGCAGGTTTGTTGTCTGGGTCCACCCACGCCTGCCACGCGGCGTCCATCTGGTCTTTCTCGCGGATGTCGCTCACCCACACGTTGCACCAGAGAATTCGGGACTTGCTGCTGCCGGCGTCAGCCAGTAAGCGGTCGATCTTCGTGAGCACCTGCTCCGTCTGTCCTTTACACGAGGCAGTCTTGTCATCCGCAGTCGTGCCGGCCACGAACACGAGGTTGCCGAACTCGACGAGTCGCGAAAGGCTTGCGCCGGGATGGTGGCGTTTGATGGGGTCGGTCATGACGCTCCTTGGTTTTAATTGACGGCGCGCGAGGCCGCGGCCGGTTGACAAGCACGCGATGCCGCCGTATTGGTCACCGATTGTAATCGCGCGGCACTCGCATCGCGTGCCAGGAGGAGCTTAATGGAGGATCGTCGCAGAATGCATACCCGGCGAGAACCTTATCGCTACGTTCAGGTAGCGGGCCTCAAGAAAGGTTTTGTGGCTGCGTCCAACGCCAGGAGAGATTCATGACGTCGCGCGCGTACTGCGCCGCCACGCTGCTTGCGTGTGTGGCGTTATCAGGATCTGCAAACGCTCAGACTCCGTCGTATCCCGCGAAAAGCGTTCGCTGGGTCGTCCCGTTTCCGCCCGGCGGCGGCACGGATACCATTTCGCGCACGCTCGCCCAGAAGCTGACCGAAGCGTGGGGACAGCAGGTGATCGCGGATAACCGCCCGGGTTCGGGCGGCACGATCGGTCTCGGCCTCGCGGCGAAAATGCCGGCGGATGGTTACAACATCGTGCTTGGTCAGCTTGCAAACGTCGCGATCGCCCCGGCGCTGTATCCGAAGCTCGCCTATGATCCTGTCAAAGATCTGCAGCCCGTGACGCTGGTGCTGACGTCGCCGCTGATCCTGGTGGTGCATCCTTCAGTGCCTGCCAAAAATCCAAAGGAGCTGATTGCACTTGCGCGGGCGAAACCCGGAAGCATGACATTTGGCTCCCCCGGTAACGGCACGACGGGACACCTTGGAACCGAGATCCTTCAGCGCGCAGCGAAGGTGAAGATGACCCACATTCCGTACAAAGGCGCGCAGCCTGCGTTCACAGGGCTCATCGGCGGTGAGATCGCGATTTATATGAGCAGCGTGCCGCCGGCGCTGCCGATGATCAGTGCCGGTCGCGTGCGTGCAATCGGTGTGACGAGCGCAACACGCATGGCGTCGCTGCCGCAGGTTCCGACCATCGCTGAAACCGGAATTCCCGGTTACGAAGTGACGAACTGGTATGGCGTAATGATGCCGGCTGGCGTCCCGAAAGACATCCTGGCGAAGGTCAACGCTGACCTCGTGAAGATCCTGCGCCAGCCGGACGTTCGGGAGCGATTCGCAGGCGAAGGCGGCGATGTCGCGCCGAACACCCCGGAGCAGTTCGGCGCGTTCATCCGGAATGAAATCGCGAAGTGGGACAAAGCGGTGCGGGCGTCGGGGGCGAAGGTTGATTGAAATATTTACTTACGACTGATCAGTCTTTTACAACGAATCACACAACGCCTGCGTGACGATTTCGGTGGTCGCCTCACCACCCAGATCCGGCGTGTGTATTCGTTTCGCAGTTACTGCTTCGACAGCGCTCATCATACGTGCGGATGCCTCCTTTTCGCCCAGGTGATCGAGCATCATCGAGGCGGTCCAGAAGGTTGCGATGGGATTGGCGATCCCTTTGCCGGTGATGTCGAAGGCGGATCCATGAATGGGCTCGAACATCGACGGGAACCTGCGTTCCGGGTTGAGGTTCGCAGTCGGAGCGATTCCGAGGCTACCTGAAAGCGCCGCTGCGAGGTCGGACAGAATGTCGGCGTGCAGATTGGTCGCGACTACGGTATCGAGCCAGCCGGGGTGCAGAACCATCTGCGTCGTCATTGCGTCGACGAGAACGCGCTGCGTTTCCACGTCCGGATATCGCTTTGCGACCTCGTAGAAGATCTCGTCCCACATGACCATGCCGTGCCGCTGCGCATTTGATTTCGTAACGAGCGTCAGGTGCTTGCGCGGCCGTGTGCGCGCCAGCTCGAAAGCGAAGCGATGGATGCGCTCGACACCCGTGCGCGTGAATACCGAAACCTCGGTTGCGACTTCCTCAGGCAGTCCTTGATGCGCACGGCCGCCGCTTCCGGAATATTCGCCTTCCGAGTTTTCGCGGATGATGACCCAGTCGATGTGTTCTCCTTCCCGCAAAGGACTCGTGACACCCGGAAGCACGCGCGCGGGACGCACGTTGGCATACTGATCGAAGCCCTGGCAAATCGGCAGCCGCAGGCCCCAAAGCGAAACGTGGTCGGGCACATCGGGCGCGCCGACCGCGCCGAAAAAAATCGCGTCGAACTTCTTGAGCTTCTCAAGTCCGCCTTCGGGAATGTAGTGGCCGTGCTTTTTGTAATACGCGCTGCTCCAGTCGAAGTGCTCTACGCTCAACTTGAAGCCGCCGTCCCGGCCGGCGAGCACTTTCAGCGCCTGCAGGCCCGCGGCGATCACTTCGATGCCGATGCCGTCGCCGGGAATCGCTGCGATTCTGTATTCGCGCATGTCAGGGGCTCTTTCGTCCGGAGTGGGAAAACGCGGATGGTAGCGGAAGGGCCGGGGCCCCGCCATTCGGCTAAAATCGATCGGGCCATGCGTGCAACCGGCCGGCCTTGAAAATTCTTGCGATCGATACATCGACCGACTACTGCTCGGTCGCGCTCGAGCTCGACGGCGAAACAGACGTGCGCGAAACCCGTAGCGGCCAGAACCATTCGTCGCTGCTGCTGCGCATGATCGACGAGCTCCTGCGCGCGCGCGGCATTCCACTGAAGGCGCTCGATGCGATTGCGTATGGAGAGGGTCCCGGTTCGTTCACGGGACTGCGTATCGCCTGCGGTGTTGTGCAGGGCCTTGCATTCGGTGCGGGCGTGCCGGTCGTCGGTGTCAGCACGCTGCTGGCGATGGCCGTGGGCACACGAGCCCAGCGCGTCGTGTGCTGCGTCGACGCTCGCATCCACGAGATCTACCACGCTGCTTACGAGCGCATCGACGCGGGTACCCCGCACGCATCGAGCGACGATGCTGTTGATTCGGATGCGTGGCGAGCGGTGTCGGAGCCGTCGCTCTGCGCCCCCGCACGGGCGCCCGCGCTCGGCGGCGACGGCTGGCTTGCATGCGGCAGCGGTTTCGAAGCTTATGGCGAGATTCTCCAAACGCGGTATGCCGGGCAACTCGCCGGAATCGAGCCCGGACGTTATCCGCATGCGCGCGACGTGGCGGCACTTGCGGCGCGCAAAGTCGAGTGCGGCGAAGTATTCGCCGCCGAAACGGCAGCACCCCT
>JBKJPI010000548.1:0-7681 GCA_046595235.1 Burkholderiales bacterium
CGGTACCATGACGAAAAGTCTGGTGCATGGGCGTGCCGGTCAGAACGGTCTCTATGCCGCATTGCTGGCGGCGCAAGGCTTTACGAGCAGCGTCGAATCAATCGAGGGCGCGCGCGGTTTTGCGAAAGTCATCGGCGGCGTTACCGACCTGACGGGCATTGTGCACGGGCTGGGCGACACCTATGAGATCGAGCTTAATACCTACAAGCCGTACGCGTGCGGGGTTGTCGCGCATCCTGTCATCGACGGCTGCATGCGCCTGCGTGAGCAGCATGGCCTTCAGGCGTCCCGCATCCGCGGGGTCGCGCTCAGCGTTCACCCTCAGGCGGTGAAGCTCACGGGAACCCAAGCGCCCCGGTCGGGCCTGGAGAGCAAGTGGAGCCTCTACCACTCGGCTGCTGCGGTGCTCGTGCGGGGCGCCGCCGGAGAGCACGAATATGCCGACGAATGTGTGTTTGATCCCATCATTGTGGCATTGCGGGATCGCATAACCGCGAGGGAAGATCGTGCGCTGCGCCAGGATGAAGCGCACATCCGCATCGAGCTGGACGATGGTCTCGTGGTGGAGTGTCACGTCGACCATGCGCTGGGCAGTGTCGACAACCCGATGAGCAACGCCGACCTCGCCGTGAAATTCAGAGGCCTGGTGGAACCGATCCTGCAGCCGGAGGCGACCGAACGGCTGCTGCAGCTCTGCTGGGCGCTGCCCGGGCTCGAAGACGTGGCGACGATCGCACTGGCGTCGGTGCCGCGCTGATACACCGCTGATTTGCGGATCCTGAGCGAATTGCGAAGCGGCGACTGAAACACCGACGGCTGCACGACGAGAACGAAAGGATGAGATCCGCATGCAAGATCGTGTGCGGCGCCGGGCGGGGGGGCACGACTCTCGCGCGATGAGCTTTTTCGTAGCGTGGTATGGTTTGATCGCGCGCGGCACCCCGACAACGTCGCCACAAAGAGAGGAGATTTGCATGCGCGGTATGGGCAGGCGGTTTTCAGTTACTGTCGCGGCTGTCTTCGTGTTGTTCGCGGATGCCGCTCTGTCGCAAACCGCTCAGAGCTATCCCGCGAAGCCGATTCGCATCGTCGTGCCGTTTCCCGCCGGCGGCAACGCGGACATCTTCGCCCGCCTGCTCGCACAGAAAATGGCTGAAACGTGGCCACAGCCGATCATCGTCGACAACAGGGCGGGCGCTGCAGGCATTATCGGAACGCAGCTCGTGGCGAAGGCGCCGCCCGACGGCTACACACTGCTCCTCGGTACGACCGGTACTCACACCACCAATCCGGCGGTGTACGAGAAGCTCCCTTACGATCCGCTGAGGGACTTCGCGCCCGTGAGCAACCTCGCCGACTCGCCTTTTCTCCTCGTCGTACATCCGTCCGTTCCGGTTGCAAGCCTGAAAGAGCTGATCGGGCTCGCGAAGGCGCGGCCGGGGCAGCTCCACTACGCGTCATTCGGCGCCGGCAGCTCGGCGCACCTTGCCGGCGAGATGCTGCGGACGGCGGCGCGCATCGACATCGTGCACGTTCCGTACAAGGGCGGTCCGCCGGCGCTCGCGGACGTGGTCGGCGGGCACGTGGCGTTCATGTTCAACTCGCTGCCCGCGGTCATCCCGCAGGTCAAAGCCGGGAAGCTCCGCGCGCTCGCGCTCGCCGCAAAAACGCGCGCACCCTCGCTGCCCGATAGGGTGACGTTCGCGGAGGCCGGCATCGCCGATTTCGAGGCGGGCTCCTGGTACGGCGTCCTTGCGCCCGCCGTCACGCCGAAGGATGTAGTCGCGAGACTGCACGCGGAGATCGTGCGCATTCTTGCGCTGCCCGACGTGAAGCAGCGCTTCGCCGCCGAAGGCGCGGTTGCCATCGGCAACACGCCTGAGCAATTCGTGGAACAGATCCGGCAGGAGATGGCGCGCTGGGCGAAGGTTGCCCGAGATGCAAACGTCAAAGCGAGTCAGTGAGTAAGCCGCTGTGTGATGAATACGTGAATCCACGCGTTCATCCTGCTCTGCTCCAGGCCGCGTTTATTCGAAACGAGATTGCGCGCTGGGACAAGCTCGTCAATGTGGCCAGCATGTAGGGGTAACTGAAGCGCGCGCGGCGGCGCCGTCGGTATCGCCATCGCGGCGAGCATTCCCGGCGCTGCTAAACTACGCTACCGTTTTCCCCGCGCAGCCCTCCTGCGCAGATCAACTCCAATGTCGACGCAGCATGCGGTCACGCGCGGTTCTACGGCGGCGCTCGCCGAATTCGCTTCCTCGCTCTCATTCCGCGACGTTCCTGCCGACGTCATAACGAAAGCCAAGCTGTGCCTGCTCGACACGATCGGTTGCTGTATCTACGGTTCGGCACTTCCCCCGGTTCAGAAGCTCCTGCAGATGGTCATGGCGGAAGGCGCACGACCGGTTTCGATCGTGCTCGGAACGCGGCACCGCACTGCGCCAGCGCAGGCCGCGCTGGTTAACGGAACCTCCGCCCACGCGTTTCAGCTCGACGAGGTGCATGCGGGAGCCACTTTGCATCCCGGCTCCGTGGTCGTGCCCGCAGCTTTTGCTTTGGCGGAGGCCGCGGGTGACGTGTCGGGGGCGGACTTCCTTACGGCAATGCTCGCCGGCTACGAAGTCGGCATTCGCGTCGGGCGCGCGACCGGAGGCCGCATGTTCAGGCGCGGCTATCACAATCAGGGCACGACGGGCACGATCGCGGCGGCGACCGCAGCGGCGCGCATACTCAAACTCGACGCGCACGCCACGATGCATGCGATCGGCATTGCTGCATCGCAGGCGGCCGGATTGATGGCCGTGCAGGAGGGCGCCAATGCAAAGGCTTTTCACTGCGGTCGCGCGTCGCAGAGTGGTGTCTATGCGGCACTGCTGGCTCAAGCCGGCTATACGGGCATCGAGCACGTGCTGGACGTGCCCTACGGCGGCTTCTACAGCACGCTCATCGAGGCGCACGAGCCGGAAAAGCTCACGCAGGATCTGGGACGCCGCTGGGAGACGCTGGAGGTCGGTTTCAAGTCATCACCCGCGTCGAACGGGAGCATCACGGCGATGCATACTCTGCAGCGGATCATGCGCAGCCATGGAATTGCCGCCGATCAGATTTCTCAAATTTACGCGTCGGTGAGCACGAACACACTCGAGCATTGCGGCTGGGCGTTCGACCCCGCAACCCTTAAAGGTGTACTCGCCGCGCAGATGAATCTGCGCTACGGGCTTGCCGCGATGGCGCTCGACGGCGAGGCGAGCCCGACCCAATACGCCGAAAGCCGCATCAAGCGCGCAGACATTGCCGCGTTCCTACCGAAGATTTCGGTCGATGTACGAGAGGATTACGACAAAGACCCGGCGCTTAGGCTCGCGTGTACGCTCGAGGTGCGAGCAGATACTGGCAAGACATACGCCGATGAAACGCTGTACCGGCCGGGTGGAATCGAAGATCCGATGCCGGTCGCAGAGCTCGAGCGAAAATTCATAGCCCTGACGTCGGACATCGTCGGCGCATCTCGGGCGTCCGCGTGCATGCGGCGCATCCGGACGCTGGAGAACGAACCCAATGCCTGCATACTCACTGACTGACAGCGAAGCCCACGTGCATCGTTTGGCAGCCCCGCTGGAGTGCGCGTGAACCCAACGCGAACAATCTACCGCGCCGTACTCGCCATCGTCGCAGTACTTTTTGGTACCAGCGCCTGGCCGCAAGGCGGCTATCCCGCTAAGACGGTGCGCGTCATCGTGCCCTTTCCGCCCGGTGGCACGAACGACATCGTGGCGCGTTTCGTCATGCGCGAAATCTCGGACGTGATGGGGCAACAGTTCGTCATCGACAATCGCGCCGGTGCATCCGGCGTGATCGGAGCCGACCTGGTTGCCAAGTCACCGCCCGATGGCTACACGTTGATGGTGCATTCGTCCTCGCATCTTTCGAATGCATTCGCTTATAAAAAACTTCCGTATGACACGTTCAGGGATTTCGAGCCGATCGGCTTCATGGCGGCGCAGCCGGGCGTTCTGGTAGTCCATCCGTCACTGCCGGCAAAAAGCGTAAAGGAGTTCATCGCGCTGGCGAGATCCCGTCCGAATGAGATTACGTATGCATCGAACGGCGAGGGCGGCAGCCTGCACGTCCAGATGGCGTTGTTCGCGTCGATGGCGAACCTTCGCCTCATACACGTACCTTACAAAGGCGGCGCGCCCGTCGCGGCTTCGCTGACCTCGGGCGAGACGCAGTCATCGGTCTCGACGATCGGCATCGTTCTGCCACATATCCGCAACGGGCGCCTGCGCCCGCTCGGCATGTCGTCGTCAGCGCGCTCCACGATCCTCCCGAACGTCCCGACGATCGCCGAATCAGGTGTGCCCGGGTATGACATGAACCCATGGGTAGGTGCGTTTGCGCCTGCAGGAACGCCGAAGGCCATCACCGAACGGCTGCACGCCGAAATCAACAAGGCGCTTAAAAAACCCGAGCTTCGCAAACAGATGTCGGATCAGGCCGTGGAGACGTGGACCGGCACGCAGGCGGAATTCGTCGCGCGCCTCAAAGCCGATTACGAGAAATTTCAGAAGATCTTCAAAATGATCGGTACTCCGGCTGCGTCCTGATTTCCAGCTCCGCAGCACGCCAACAAGGAAGTCGAACGATGAAAATAACCGCCGTCAAAAGCTATGCAGTCCACCCGGGCTGGCGCAAGAACCTGATCTTCGTAAAAGTAGAAACGGATGAAGGCATTCACGGCTGGGGTGAAGCGTATTCGCAATACGACCGCGATCCCGCCGTGATGGCGCAGCTCTCGACGCTCGGCCCCTACATGGTCGGCCGCAGCCCGTTCGACATCAAGCATTTCACCCAGTTTGCTTTCGACGACTACGCCGCGCGTCGCGGCTCGGTCGAGCTCTTCTGCGCGATCAGCGGCATCGAGCAGGCGATGTGGGACATCGTCGGCAAGGCGTGCAAGCAGCCGGTTTACAACCTGCTCGGCGGCAAGGTCCGCGAAAAGATACGCGTATACGCGAACGGCTGGAGCTACGGCATGAAGGAGCCTGCCGATTATGCGAAAGCCGCGGAGAAAGTCGTCTCGGAAGGCTGGACCGCGCTCAAGCTCGACCCCTTGCCCTCACCGTGGCGCACATGGATACCCAAAGAGCACGAAGAGCGTGCAGTACGCGTCATCAAGGCGGTGCGCGAGGCGGTAGGCCCGGATGTGGACATACTCCTTGAGCAGCACCGCAGGCTCGCGCCGATGCACGCGATCCGCCTCAATAAGCGGCTCGCAGAATTCGGCCTCTTCTGGCTCGAGGAGCCCTGCCAGGCCGAGTTTCCCGATGAGATGGCCCAGGTTCGCCGCGAGATCAACGTGCCTGTCGTAATCGGGGAGGCGACGTATACAAAAACCGGCTTTCGTCCGCTGCTGGAGAAGCGCTCGGCAGACATTCTGAACCCGGACGTCGCATGTGTGGGTGGCATTCTCGAGCTGAAGGAGATCGCTGCCATGGCCGAATCATTCCTGGTCGCGGTTTCGCCCCACAACTACAACTCGACTACGGTCGCGCTGGCCTCAACCGTGCACGCATCGGCGACGATGCCGAACTTCATCATCACCGAATACTTTCTGCCTTTCGTGGAATTCGGCAACACCATCTGCTCGAACCCGCTGAAGCCGACGAACGGCTACATCGATCTGCCGACCGGGCCCGGACTCGGCATCGACATGGACGAAGACGCACTGAAGAAAGTAGTTGCGAAGCCTTATACGCTGAGGAAGCTGCGTCATCCCGCCGACGAAGGCCCGTGATCCGACATAAGGACGTGTGAGATGGATTTATCGCTTGAAGGGCGCACTGCATTCGTAACCGGGGCGAGTCGCGGCATCGGGAAGTCGATCGCGACCGCTTTCGCAGTCGAAGGCGTGAACGTCGGTCTCTTCGGGCGGGATGTCGAGCGCTGCAAGGCCGTGGCTGAAGAGATCAGGAAGAAGCACAAGGTTCGCGCGGAAGTGGTGGCGCTGGACCTTGCCGATCGCAGCGCCATCCAGCCGGCTGTTGCAGCGGCCATCGCGGCGCTTGGTGGCGTGGACATCCTCGTCAACTGCGCCGGCGGCGCGTACCGTGGAAGGCTCGCCGAGATTCCCGATGAGCTCTGGGAAAGCTATTTCGCGGTGAAGCCGCTCGGCCTCATCCGGATGACGCGCGAAACCATGCCTTACCTCAAACAATCGACACAGGGGCGGGTGATCCATATCTCAGGAACGCGCGGGCGTGAGCCGCACGGCGTCCAGGTGATGTCCGGCCCGATCAATCTGGGAACGCTCAGCATCACCAAGGCGATGGCGAACGAGTTCGGCCCTGACGGCATCACCGTCAATGCGATTTGCCCGGGCTCGACCGATACCGGCCGATGGACAGAGCTGGTGAGCGTCGCTGCGAAAGACCGCGGGATTTCCGAGCACGACGCGGAGAAGCAGCTCACCGCTGACGTCCCCATGGGGCGCGTCGTGAAGCCGCAGGACGTGGCAGACCTCACTGTGTTTCTGGCGTCGGCGCGGGCAGGAATGATCACCGGGACCGCGATCAACGTCGACGGCGGGAGAACGCGTGGGATCTAGGCAGACGGGGCGCCGGTTTCGCACCGGTGTCGTTATCCTCGGTTCGATGGCGGCGGCGCTCCCTGCGGCGGGGGTTGCTCAAACGTATCCCGAACGCACCGTGCGTCTCATTGTCCCGCTCGCAACCGGAGGCGGGAACGACGCGGCAGCCCGCGTCATTGCAGGCGAGCTTGGCCAGCGGCTGGGGCATCAGGTCGTCGTAGACAATCGACCGGGCGGAGGTTCGATCATCGCATCGCAGCTCGTCGTCAACGCGCCCGCCGATGGGCACACGCTGTACCTCGTCAGCACGGCCTTCAGCCTCGCCCAGATTCTGCAGTCGAAGCTGCCTTTCGATTCGTTTCGGGATTTTGCGCCGTTGAGCCGGGTCGGAATATCGCCGGGCGGATTGATCGTGCATCCGTCGCTCCCTGTGTTTAAAGTCAAAGACCTCGTCGCAATGGCGAAGGCGCGGCCTGGAGAGGTCACGTTCGGCTCCTCCGGGCTCGGCGGCGGCTCACATCTTGGCGGTGAGCTCTTCAACCTCATGGCGAACGTCAAGCTCACCCACGTGCCTTACAAAGGCAGTGCGATGGCGACGACGTCGGTGCTGAGCGGCGAGACACAGGTCGCGTTCAATAATCCCACGTCGTCGTTGCCGCACGTCAAGGCCGGGCGTTTGCGACTTGTCGCCGTGACTACCGCGAAGCGCTGGCCTTTGCTTCCCGAGACGCCCACCATCGCCGAAGCGGGTGTGTCGGGTTACGAGCACGTGATCTGGAATGGTCTCTCGGTGCGCGCAGGAACCCCGCAACCGATCGTCGATCGGTTGCACAAGGAACTGATGGAAGTGCTCAAGACGCCGCTCGCACGTGAACTGCTGGCAAGGGACGGCGCGCTTCCGGCGCCGGAATCACCTCAATCTTTCGCACGTTTCCTGGCAGACGAACACAGGAAGTGGGGCCCGGTCGTAAGACGAGCCGGCATCACGACGCATTGAATGCGTGTGCGCCCGTGAGAGTGCCTTACATCGCGTTTTGAATCGGAGTCGCAATGCCGCTGATCAGTGGAGCAGATATCGTCGTGCGCAGC
>JBKJPI010000618.1:0-14654 GCA_046595235.1 Burkholderiales bacterium
GTCTGCGTCAAAGTCCCCCGGAAAAGCTCCTCCACTTCGAGCACGCGGTTCTGTGCATCTAGGAAGACTGCGACGAACACCTCATGGGGCCTTCCCTGGATCTTCAGGCGGAGGTAATCGCGCACCGATTGCGGAGAGCTCAAGGCTGCGCCCCGGTCCAGCGTTTCGCGCAGGGCGCGGCGGCTCATCTCCAGCACTGCATGGAGCTGGGCATACTTCGCGTCTCCGAGGCCGGGAATGCCTTCGAAGACCTTGCGCTCGGCAGTCAACAGGCTGGAGAGCGAGCCGCATCGGGCCAGGACGCTCCGCGCGAGGTCCACCGCCGTTGCACCTTTGATCCCGGTCCGCAGCAGGATGGCGATCAGCTCGGCATCCGACAGCGCCTCGGCGCCTTTCCTCAGCAGTTTCTCTCGCGGCCGATCGTCGAGCGGCCAGTCTGTAATTCCCATATGAGCTCTCCCTTGCTTTCGTCTCCCGTAAGTACTCAACGCGGCAGTACACAAGGCGTGTCTACGTCGAAGCGCCTAACCGCGTTTAAGACGGATGGTTTACACTTCGGCCTCTCGTGAAAGCGCGCTACGTGACTGATACTGCTCCGAAAAAAGTTCTTTTAGGCGTCACCGGCGGGATCGCGGCTTACAAAGCCGCCGAGCTCATCCGGCGCCTGTCGGAGCGCGATATCGAAGTGCATGTGGTGATGACCGAGGCCGCGTGCGGTTTCATCACGCCGGCGACGATGCAGGCACTGTCAGGCAACCCCGTTTTCACGGACATGTGGGATGCGCGCATCCGCGACAGCATGGCGCACATCGAGCTCACCCGCGGTAAGGACCTCGTGCTGATCGCACCCGCGAGTGCGGATTTCATGGCGAAGCTGGCATTGGGCGTGGCCGACGATCTTCTGTCCACAACCTGTCTCGCGCGTAACTGCGCAATCGCCGTCGCCCCCGCAATGAACCGCGAGATGTGGGAGCGCCCCGCCACTCAACGCAACCTAGCGCAATTGCGCGCTGACGGTGTGACCATCCTCGGTCCGGCGAGCGGCGATCAGGCGTGTGGCGAAGTGGGGATGGGCCGGATGCTCGAAGCCGTCGATATCGCGGACGCCGTCTGCGCTCTTCTCGCTCCGCAATCGCTGGCAGGCGTTCGGATGGTCGTCACAGCAGGACCGACATTCGAAGCGATCGACGCCGTTCGCGGGCTCACGAACAGAAGCTCGGGAAAGATGGGTTACGCAGTCGCGCGCGCCGCTCTCGATGCAGGCGCCAGGGTGACGCTCATCTCGGGCCCGACGGGCCTTGCAGCCCCGGCTCACGCGGAACGCGTCGACGTCACCTCGGCCGAAGACATGTTCGTTGCTGTAAAGAAGCACGTATCGGCTGCAGACGTTTTTGTAAGCGTTGCAGCGGTTGCCGACTACACGCCGGCGCAAACGAACGTGCAGAAATTGAAGAAAGCCGATAGCGCGCTGTCGCTGGAGCTCGTGCCCACCGCCGACATTCTCGCTTACGTCTCCGGATTACCGAAACCGCCTTTTTGCGTGGGCTTTGCTGCGGAGAGTGAGAAGCTCGCCGAGTACGCCGAAGCGAAGCGCCGTAAGAAGAATCTGCCCCTCCTCGCCGCGAATCTCGCACAAACCGCGATTGGTGCGGATGAGAACGAGGTCACGCTCTTCGATGACGACGGTGCGCACCCCTTGCCTCGCGCGCCGAAGGACATCGTTGCGCGAAAGCTCGTAGCGCACATCGCGAAGCTTTACAGGAAAGCCCGGCTTTAAGTCTCTATCGCGTGGCGCCGTATCGAGCACTCCATCGCCGCGCCGCACCCTCCTCGCCATGAAAAGCATCGAAGTAAAAATTCTCGACCCGCGCCTGAGGGCGCAACTTCCCGAATACGCGACGCCTGGAAGCGCCGGCCTCGACTTGCGCGCGTGCCTCGACAAAGCGCTGACGCTCGGGCCCGGTGAGACTCATCTCGTGCCGACAGGTATTGCGATCCATCTTGCGGATCCAGGTCTTGCGGCGATGGTTCTGCCCCGCTCAGGCCTGGGACACAAACACGGCATCGTCCTCGGTAACCTCGTCGGCCTGATCGATTCCGATTATCAGGGTCAGATCTTCGTTTCTGCGTGGAATCGCGGGAATGCCGCCTTCACCATCGAACCGATGGAGCGTCTTGCTCAGTTGATCGTCGTTCCCATAGTGCAAATTGCGTTCAACGTAGTAGACGCATTCGCGGAGAGCGACCGCGGAGCCGGTGGATTCGGAAGTACGGGAAAGACGTGAGTCTGAAAGAGACCCTATGGAAGCACTGATACTTTTTGCCCACGGGTCGCGCGATCCACAGTGGGCGGCGCCGTTCCGGGCAGTGCGGGAGAAGATTGCAACAGCCCGCCCCCAGCTGATGATCGAGCTCGCCTTCCTCGAGTTCATGCAGCCCGCACTTCCGGAGGCCATCGACAGGCTGGCAGCGGCGGGCCATGGGCGGCTCGTCATCGCGCCGCTTTTCATGGCGCAGGGCGCGCATCTCAAACGTGACCTCATGAAACTCTTGAGCGAGGCTGTGACCCGTCACCCCGAAATCGACATCGAGCTGCTTCCGGCCGCCGGCGAAGCAGACCCTGTGCTCGACGCGATCGGAGACTGGGTGACGACCCATGTCTGAGCGCAGCTCGTCGGTGAGAACCTCGCTCAAAACCTGTATTGCGGCATTGCTGCTGATCGTATGCGCCCGGGCGGCCGCCGCGCAGCTGCCGGAAGTAACCCTGAACTTTGGTGCGTCCAAGCTCACGGCCGAAGTGGCCGCCACCGATGCGGCACGCTCTACGGGCCTCATGCATCGCCGGATGATGCCCGAGAACCGCGGCATGCTTTTCATCTTCCAGCACACTGCACTCCACGGCATGTGGATGATGAACACCCACCTGCCGCTGTCGGTCGCATTCATCGATCGCGAAGGCGTAATCATCAACATCGCGGACATGGAGCCGCACACGCAGAAATCACATCATGCGATGCGGCCTGCGAAATACGCGCTGGAAATGAATCAGGGCTGGTTCAGGAAGCGGGGCGTGAAGCCCGGAGACAAGCTCGAGGGAATCGAGAAGGCGGAAGCGATACGGCAGTAAGCGTGCAGGGCACGCCATGCGAAAAAAGCCCACTGGAAGTGGGCTTTTTCGTTTGCTGCGTAACACCGCGCTGGCGTCATCGCATCTGCGAGCCGCTCAACCGAACATCGCCGTTCTGAAAATTCCGCCGCTTGCCACCATGAAGAAAATCATGGGGATCGAAAGCATCGTGTTCGTGCGCGATGCCAGGAACGCGAGGCGCCGGGCTTTTGCTTTCTCTTCGTCGGTCGCAGGCTTCATACCCAGAATTTTCTGTTGATTCGGCCAGATCAGCACCCACACGTTGAAGAGCATGATCGTGCCCAGCCACGCGCCGACTCCGATCGGATAGTACGCCGGCTTCAGAAACAGTAAAGCGTCAAGAAAGTGCCCGCCCAACATCATGGCGCCGGTGAGCCAAGTGACGAGCGCGGCCCAGCGAAAGTAAAACAACGCGCGCGGCGCTACGTGTTTCGTAATGCCGGGTGCAGTGCCATCCTTCGCGGCTTCGGCAAGCGCCGGGACCTGGACGAAGTTGAAATAATAGAGAAGGCCGATCCACATGATCCCGGCAAGGATGTGCAGCCAGCGCCCGAGTCCAAGCTGAATGAAATCTCCCATGACGTTCCCCTTAATGCAGTGCGAACTTGACGACGTTATAGAGGATCAGCGTGAGGACGAGGCCGGAGATCACCGTTCCCCAGAGCGAGTCGAGCGGATTTTTCATTTCGCCTCCTTGACGGGTCGCTTATATTTTGGTGGATACGACAGCGTCCTAGGGTAGCGAAACACGGCTCCCGTAGCAATAGACGAAACTGAGGCACGCGAACTGTGGCTCCGCGATGGCTACTCAGTCGCGGAGCCACAATGCGGTCGATCAGGCTGTGATGTTCTTCGACACGAATTCCCAGTTCACGATATTCCAGAATGCCGCGATGAAGTCGGGGCGCTTGTTACGATAGTCGATGTAATACGCATGCTCCCATACGTCGAGCGTCAACAACGCGACTCCGCCCGACTTGATCGGCGTGTCGGCGTCTTTGAGCGGCTCGATCGCGAGTGAGCCATCCGCGCGCCGGACGAGCCACGTCCATCCGGAGCCGAAAAGATCGGCCGACGCGGTGCTGAACTTCTGCTTGAACCCATCGAACGATCCAAAGGATTTCTCGATTGCCTGCGCGAGTGGGCCCGAAGGTGCACCGCCGCCCTGAGGCTTCATGCAGTTCCAGAAGAAGGTGTGGTTCCAGATCTGCGCCGCGTTATTGAAAATCTTGCCGTCCGCGCGACGAATGATGTCTTCCAGAGATGAATTCTCATATTCAGTGCCTTTTACGAGCTCGTTGAGCTTGTCGACGTAGGTCTTGTGGTGCTTGCCGTGATGAAACTCGAGCGTCTCGCGGGAGATGTGTGGCTCGAGAGCGTTGGGCGGATATGGCAAAGGGGGCAGTTCGTGTTTCATTACGGTCTCCTGTGGATGGGGCTGGGACGGCTTGAGCGGTCACCGCCAAAAGTGCGCGGCCCGGGGGTGAACCTGAAGCAAGCGCCCTGCCGTGCCGCAACAAAGCGCGTGAATGCCGTATATGTGCCTGCCGGCGCCGCTCACGCGAACCGCAGCGTGTATTACAATGACCCTCCAAAAACACACTAGAACAACACCCATCATGATGGCAGCGCAAACAGCGTGGCTCGTCGCGGGTGCACTAACGCTTCAGGGGCTTGCGTTCGCCGGCGAAGGGTCCTCCCTGCGTGGCCTCAGGATTCCGTCGACCGCCTCCGAGGCACCGGTATACGCGGTCTCCGATATCGAGGCGCGGTTGAAGCGCAACGGTAATACCGCGCTTCCCGACTTTGGCGCGCGTCTTTTTCTTTCCGGCGGCACATCGCTCACCCGCCGTCTCACGATCGAAGACTTGGATTACCGGTTCAGCTTGCACCAGCCAAACGGTGCATTCGCAGCCGCGCTTTCAGAACCCAGCGCCGCAAGCCTGATCGATCCGATTCCGCGCTCCACGCTGTCTGCACGCGTAACCCAGGCACTGCCGGGCGGCTGGGGCCTGGGGTTTGGCGTGCGTCAGACGGAATACAACTTCGCAAGCGGCAACCTCGTTTCGTTTTCTGCAGAGCGTGCATTCGGAAGCTTTCGCGGCGCGTACACCCTGTATTCCAATCGCGCGGAAGGCGCGGGTCTGGGATCGGCGCACCGGTTCGAAGTGAATTATCTCTACGGCGAACGCAACAGCGTGGGGCTTTCGTATACAACAGGACGCGACATCGAGAACGTCGCCCCTCCGGGGACGCTGGCGCTTGCAGAGGTGAGAGACTGGACGTTGTCAGGCCGTCATTGGCTTTCGCCCAACTGGGCGCTCACCTATGACGTCCTCAGCCAGGAGCAGCTGCTCTACCGACGCCAGGGATTGCGGCTTGGAGTCAGTCGAAGTTTCTAGCGCCTGTTACACCGCGATACAGCGGGTTTGCACACGCCCTTGCTAGCGAGGCTTCTGCGCTTCACCCGTTAGCGGGACGAAGCGCACGGCGAGGACGTGGCGCCGCATGAGCTTGCCGTCAGCGAGCTTCTCCATCAGATAAAGATTCTGCGCGCCGCCCGTTTCCCCGACCGGGATGACGAGTTTGCCGCCCGGTTTCAGTTGATCGAGCAGCGCAGGCGGCACTTCGCGCGGCGCAGCGGTTACGATGATGGCATCGAAGGGCGCGGCTTCAGGCCACCCGCGATAGCCGTCGCCGATGCGCGTTGTGATCGTGCGATAGCCGAGTCCCCTCAGTCGCGCGGCGGCTTCACGCCCAAGCGCGTCGATAATCTCCACCGTAAATACGCGCGCGCCGAGCTCGGCAAGCACTGCGGCCTGATAGCCCGAGCCCGTCCCGACCTCGAGCACTTTGTCGCCGGGCTTCACCTCCAGAAGGTCGGTCATGAGTGCCACGATGAACGGTTGCGAGATGGTCTGGCCAAGCCCGATGGAAAGCGGCGAATTCCGGTAGGCACTCCCCTCCTCGCCAGCCGGGACAAGCTTGTGGCGCGGCACGCGACGCATGGCTTCCATCACGGAGGCACTCAGAGCAGCCCGACCCGTTTCGGTACGTGTTTCCGCTGTCGTGCGCGCGATGTCCCCGAGCATCGCGTGACGCGCGGCGGCGTAGGGATCTTGCGCGTTGGCATCCATCAGGAAGAAAGCGGCGAGGAGCGCACCCTTGAGGGAAGAAAAGAGTCTGATGCGGCGCCGGCTGCAACGAAGCATGGCGAACCTGTACCTTCCGTCTGACTGTGGGCCTGGAGTCTGTTACGGACTTTAGCGTTCTGAACCTTTCACGAACTCGTCGAGCACGGCACACCACGCGGCAGCGAGGTTGCCGCGGTTATAGCCCCCGCCCCCAAACCCCATGATGCGACCGTCGCACATTTCGTTCGCCAGGCCGCAGAGGCTCCGCGCTGCGTGCGCGTGGGCCTTCGGTGTGTACTGAAGATGCGCGAGCGGATCTCCTGCAAGGCTGTCGGCGCCGCACTGGAATACGATGAATTCGGGCTTGTGCTTCTTCAGGTGGGCAACGACCTCCTCCCACGCGGCCAGAAAAGCCTTGTCGCCTGAGCCGGGCTCCAGCGGCAGATTGAGCTTCAACCCCTCACCCGCGCCCTTGCCGCGTTCGTACTCGTGGCCGGTGCCGGGGTACAGGAAGCGGCCGTCTTCATGAACGTCCGCGTAGATGAAGTCGGGATCATCTTCGTACGGGTAATAGAGGCCGTCCCCATGGTGGACATCGATATCCACGTAAGCGACGCGCTTCACACCATACTCGCTACGCAAGGTGTCGATGACGACCCCGCAGTCGTTAAAGACGCAAAAACCCGCGGCACCCGCGCGTCGTGCGTGGTGCAGTCCGCCGATCGGCTGAAACGTGCGGTGAACTTCACCACTCATCACCTGCGCAAGGCCGTCGAGCGCTGCGCCGACGACGTTTGCCGAAGCGTCGTATACGCCGGGATAAGCCGGCGTATCGCCGTAATCGATCGAGCCGTGGCCTTCAACCGAGAGGGCGCGCACGCGCTCGACATGCGCAGGCTCGTGGAAACGCTCGATCTCGCTGCGGGTCGCCTCCCGCGGCGCGCGCAAGTCAACCCGTTTCGGGAGCGACTGTTTTTCCGCTTCCTTCCAGAACGCATCCTGACGATCCGGGCCGAATGGATGGCCGTCCGGAAAACCGTAGCGTCCGAGTGCATCGCCTACATACAGCTGAACTTCGCTCGTCATCGCGTGCCTCCGACACTCGCGGCCCGTGCGTGGAGTGGATGCCGATTATACGAGCGCGCATGGTAATTCTTGCGCACTCGAACGCGACAGCGTGCCGGTGTGCGCCTGTGTCGTGGACTAAACATCAGTAACCGCCAGACGCAGGCCGCGGAATTGCTTGCGCGCCTCTGCCATGACCACGCTCACTGATCACGACATCTATCTCCTGCGGGAAGGCACTCACGCGCGGCTTTACGACAAGCTGGGGTGCCATGTGGATAAAAACGGCCTCGCTACCTTCGCGGTGTGGGCGCCGAATGCCAGGGCCGTGTCGCTCATCGGGGATTTCAACAGCTGGGACCCGGGCCGCGAACCGATGAGGCCGCGCTGGGATGGCTCGGGCATCTGGGAAACGAGCGTCGATGGCGTAGAGCTGGGTGCTGCATACAAGTACCGAATCGTCGCGCAAAACGGTTCCGTGCAGGAAAAAGGCGATCCATTCGCGTTGCTCTGGGAAGTCGCACCGAGCACAGCGTCACGCGTGTGGCGGCTGGACCACGAGTGGGACGACGACGAGTGGATGAGCGCGCGTGCGCCCCGCAGTGCCCTTGGCGCTCCGATGTCTGTCTACGAGCTTCACGTCGGCTCGTGGCGCCGGAACGATCAAGGCGAGTTTCTCGGTTACCGTGGAATTGCGCAGCCGCTCGCCGACCACGTGAAAAAAATGGGCTTCACGCACGTGGAGATCATGCCGGTCACGGAGCATCCGTTCTATGGCTCCTGGGGCTATCAGACCACGGGGTACTTCGCGCCGACCTCGCGCTACGGCACGCCTCAGGATTTCATGTACTTCGTGGAAACCCTGCACCGCGCCGGCATCGGCATCATCCTCGACTGGGTGCCCTCTCATTTTCCGAACGACCTGCACGGTCTCTATCTTTTCGACGGCACGCATCTTTTCGAGCACGCCGATCCGCAGCAGGGGTTCCACCCGGAATGGAACAGCGCCATCTTCAATTACGGCCGCAATGAAGTGCGCGCGTTCCTCATTTCGAGCGCTCTTTTCTGGCTGGAGAAATATCACATCGATGGCATCCGCGTCGACGCGGTCGCCTCAATGCTCTACCTCGATTACGCACGCAAGCACGGCGAGTGGATTCCCAACAGCTACGGCGGCAGAGAAAATCTCGACGCCATACACTTTCTGCGCACATTGAACGAGGCGGTTTACCGCGAGCACCCCGATGTGCAGGTGATCGCTGAGGAATCCACGGCCTGGCCTTCGGTTTCGCGGCCCACGTACATCGGCGGACTGGGCTTCGGACTGAAATGGAACATGGGCTGGATGCACGACACGCTGCGCTACTTCCACCAGGATCCCATAAATCGCAAATATCATCACGGTGAGCTCACCTTCTCGCTGATCTACGCATTTCACGAGAACTTTGTGCTGCCGCTGTCGCACGATGAAGTTGTCCACGGCAAAGGTTCGCTCATCAACAAGATGCCGGGGGATGCGTGGCAGCAGTTCGCGAACCTCAGAACCCTGTATGGGTACATGTGGGCCCACCCGGGCAAGAAGCTGCTTTTCATGGGGAGCGAATTCGGTCAGCGGCGGGAGTGGCAGCATGAAGAAGCGCTCGAATGGTGGGTGCTTCAATACCCCGACCATGCCGGACTCATGCAGTGGGTTGCAGACCTGAATCGCGTCTATACCTCAGAGCCGGCGCTCTACGAAGCGGACTTCGATCCCTCCGGCTTCGAATGGATCGAGGCCAATGATTCACAGGACAGCACGCTCTCATTCATCCGCAAATCGCGCGACGGTCAGAGTCTCGTTCTCGTCGTCTGCAACCTGACTCCGATCCCTCGCGAAAATTACGTCCTCGGTGTGCCGCGCGAAGGCTACTGGCGCGAGCTCATCAATTCGGATGCAACCTTTTACGGCGGAAGCGGCATGGGCAATCAGGGCGTCGCGCAGTCGCATCCGGTACCCGCCCACGGCCGTTATCATGCGATCCGCATCACATTACCGCCGCTGGGCGTCACGTATTTCAGGCATGAAAGCTAAAACTCCGAAGAAGGTGCTGGTCAACACTGCAGCAGGGAACAACGCTGACGGCCGCGTCCGCGCGGTTATCGATCGCGTGCTGCCCGAGGTCGACGCCGGGCGCTTCCCCGTCAAGCGCGTTCTCGGCGAGATGATGGCCGTGGAAGCACATGCGTTCGCGGATGGACACGACGCGCTGGTGTGTATCCTTGGCTTCCGTCACGAGAGCGAGAGCAGCTGGACTGAAACACCCATGACGCTGCTCACGAATGACGAGTGGCACGGCAGGTTCCGGCTCGAGAGGCTCGGACGCTACCGCTACACCGTCACGGCCTGGGTGGATCACTTCGTTTCCTGGCGTAACGAGCTCAAGCGGCGGATCGAAGCCGCCGATATCGCTTCGGCTGCGCTCGTCGGTGGAAAACTGATTGCGGAAGCCGCGAACCGTGCCTCGCGCGCCGAAGCGCAGCAGCTGCGTCAATGGGGCAAACGACTCATCGCCGCGGAAGATGCCGATGAGGTCAAGATCGTCGCGTTTGACGACGCGATGACGGCCATTGCAATGCGCTACCCCGACCGGCGTTTCGAGACGATGTATGAACGCGAGCTGAAAATCGTCGTCGATCCTGTGCGCGCGCGCTTCTCCAGCTGGTACGAGCTTTTTCCGCGCTCGACCAGCCCGGTTCCGGGGCGCCACGGCACGCTGCGGGACGTCGCGGCACGGCTGCCCTACGTCGCAGAGCTCGGGTTCGACGTGCTTTACCTGCCGCCGATCCACCCGATCGGCCGCGTGAAGCGCAAAGGCCGAAACAATTCGCTGACACCAACCGACGAAGACGTCGGCAGTCCGTGGGCCATTGGCTCGGATGAAGGCGGACACAAAGCAATCCACCCTCAGCTTGGCACGCTCGAAGATTTTCGCGCGCTCGTCGCTGCAGCGCGCGAGCTCAACATCGATGTCGCGCTGGATATCGCTTTTCAGTGCGCGCCCGATCACCCGTATGTCAAAGAACACCCGGAGTGGTTCACGTGGCGACCCGATGGAATGGTGCAGTACGCCGAGAACCCGCCGAAGAAATACCAGGACATCTATCCATTCAATTTCGAATCGGACGATTGGATGGGACTCTGGCAGGAACTGAAAAGCGTCTTCGACTTCTGGATCGAGCAGGGGGTCACCGTCTTTCGTGTCGACAACCCGCACACCAAGCCGTTTTCATTCTGGGAATGGGTGGTGAACGAGATAAAAGCCGAGCACCCGGAAACGATCTTTTTGGCGGAAGCATTCACCCGGCCGAAGATCATGCACCGCCTCGCGAAGCTCGGCTACACGCACTCGTATACTTATTTCGCGTGGCGCAACACCAAAGCCGAGCTGACCGAATACTTCACCGAGCTTAGCGACGGGCCGGGCCGCGACTACTTCGGTCCGAACGTCTGGCCGAACACCCCCGATATTCTGACGGAGTATCTTCAGCTCGGCGGACGGCCCGCATTCTCCGCGCGCCTCCTGCTCGCAACGACGCTCGCCGCCAATTACGGGATCTACGGGCCGGCGTTCGAGCTTGTCGAGCATGTCGCGCGTGATCCAGGCACCGAGGAATATCTGGATTCGGAGAAATATCAGATTCGCGCGTGGGATATCGACCGGCCGGACAGCCTTCGCTATCTCATCTCACGCATGAATTCGATCCGGCGCGACAATCCCGCATTGCAGGACGATCGCACGCTCTCGTTCGTTCCAGTGGACAATGGGCAGCTGATCGCTTATGTGAAAGCGACGGACGACCTGACGAACGCGCTGCTGATTGTCGTGAACCTTGATCCGCGTCATCCCCAGAGCGGTTGGGTGCAGTTCGATCCGGCGAGTTTGAAGCTTGCCGCTGACGTATCGTACCAGGTGCACGATCTTCTGACGGACGCACGCTATTCGTGGCAAGGTACGCGTAACTATGTCGGGCTCGGGCCCGGCATGGGGCATGTGTTTCTCGTGCTCCGCCGCAGCCGCGACGAGCGCGATTTCGACTGACAACCCCAGGAAAAGCTCAAGAGATATGGACCGCCCCGTTGCAGCTGCCGCTGCGAGCGAAGCCGATGAATTCCGCGCGGACGATCCGCTTTGGTTCAAAGACGCAGTCATCTATCAGCTGCACGTCAAGGCGTTCTACGATTCCAACGACGACGGCATTGGCGACTTTCGCGGGCTGACGCAGAAGCTGGAGTACATACGCGATCTGGGCGTGAATGCGATCTGGATCCTGCCGTTCTATCCCTCCCCGCAGAAAGACGATGGTTACGACGTTGCGGATTACCACAACGTCCATGAGAACTACGGCACCCGCGCTGACTTCCGGCAGTTCCTGCGCGAAGCACATCGCGCGGGGCTCAAGGTGATCACCGAGCTCATCGTGAACCACACGTCCGACCAGCACCCGTGGTTCCAGGCTGCCCGCCGTGCCCCGCCCGGCAGCTCGAAGCGTGATTTCTACGTCTGGACGGACGATCCGACGAAGTACAAAGAAACGCGGATCATCTTCACCGACACCGAGACATCGAACTGGGCCTGGGATGACGTAGCAAAGCAGTATTACTGGCATCGCTTTTTCAGCCACCAGCCCGATCTCAACTTCGACAACCCGAGTGTGTTGAAAGCGGTCGTGCGCACGATGCGCTTCTGGCTGGACATGGGCGTCGACGGGTTCAGGCTCGACGCAATTCCGTATCTGGTGGAGCGTGACGGAACGAATAACGAGAATCTCCCGGAAACGCACGCTGTCATCCGGAAGATCCGGGCCGCATTCGACGAGCTTTACAAAGATCGCGTGCTCCTTGCCGAGGCGAACCAGTGGCCCGAAGACGTGCGGGAGTATTTCGGCAACGGCGATGAATGCCACATGGCCTACCACTTCCCGCTCATGCCGCGCATGTACATGGCGATCGCGCAGGAAGACCGTTTTCCCGTCGTCGAGATCATGCAGCAGACGCCGGAGATACCCGAGAACTGCCAGTGGGCGATCTTTCTTCGCAACCATGACGAGCTCACGCTCGAAATGGTGACGAGCAAGGAACGCGATTACATGTATCGCATGTACGCCGCCGACCCGCGTGCACGCATCAACCTCGGCATCCGCCGGCGCCTGGCTCCGCTCGTTGACAACAACATTGATACGATCAAGCTGATGAATAGCCTGCTCCTCTCGATGCCCGGCTCGCCGATCGTGTATTACGGCGACGAGATCGGCATGGGCGACAACATTTTTCTGGGCGACCGCAACGGTGTGCGCACCCCGATGCAGTGGACGTCCGACCGCAACGCCGGCTTCTCCCGCTCGGATCCGCAGCGGCTGTATCTCCCGCCGATCATGGACGCGCTCTACGGCTATGAAGCCGTCAACGTCGAATCGCAGACGCGAGACCCGAGCTCGCTCCTCAACTGGATGAAGCGCATGCTCGCGGTGCGCAAGACGAGCCACGCGTTCGGTCGCGGGCGGCTCACTTTCCTGCGCCCGGGCAATCGCAAGGTTCTCGCGTACTTACGCGAGCTCGGCGACGAGGCAATACTCTGCGTGGCAAACCTCGGTCGATCGGCCCAGCCGGTCGAGCTCGAGCTTTCGCGGTTTCGCGGCCGCGTGCCTCTCGAGCTCCTTGGGCGCACGCCTTTCCCGCCCATCGGCGAGCTGCCTTACATGCTCGCGCTTCCGGCGCACGGCTTCTACTGGTTCAGGCTCGCAACCGATGCCCCGATGCCGAGCTGGCACGAGGAACGGCTTTCCGCGGAGGAGGTACCGGTCCTCATCCTGTTCGACGGCTGGACGAGCTTCTTCCGCGACCGTGTGGTGCCATGGCGCATCGCGATGGCCGAAAAGGTGCGGGTGCAGTTCGAAGAGGAGGTCCTCCCCCGATATCTGCAAACCCAGCGCTGGTATGCCGCGAAGGCCGAAGCGATCAAGGGCGTGCGGCTCCTCGATCACGTGCTATGGGAGCCGCCGGGCGGGCAGTGGATGATTTCGCTCTTCGTCACCGAAGGCGCTGCGGAACCCGCGCGTTACTTCATTCCGCTGGCGCTCGCCTGGGAAGATACCGAAGAGGAACGATTGCGTGCCCTCGCGCCGGTTGTCATTGCGCGGGTGCGCCAGCAGGCAAGCGTCGGTGTGCTCGCCGATGCCGTCGGGGATGAACGCTTCTGCCGTGCGCTCGCCGTCGCCATCGGGCGCGGCGGTGAAGTGGCCACAGCCAAGGGCAAACTGCGTTTCCAGCCCACACGGTCGTATGCCCAGCTCGCCGGTCCGGATCTTACGACGCTTCCCGTCGGGACGCCGCACGGCCAGAGCAGCAACACCATCGTCACATTCGGCGAGCGTCTCTTCCTGAAAGCTTTCAGACGTGTACGCCGGGGCGTCAACCCCGAAGTCGAGATCGGGCGCTTCTTAACCGACGTAGCGCAGTTTCCAAACTGCGTGCCGCTTGCGGGTGTCGTGGACCACGTCGATTCCGACGGGGCCGTGTCGACTGTCGCAGTGCTGCAGGCTTATGTGCGCAACCAGGGCGACGGCTGGGGATACACCCTCGGCTATCTCGCGCGCTTCTTCGACGAGCAGCGTGCGGCCCCCGAAATCGTGGCTGACGTCCATGGCGCTTACCTTTCCCTCATACAAACGCTCGGGACGCGCACCGCCGAGCTGCACGCCGCATTCGCCCGCCGCACGGGTGACGCTGCTTTCGATCCCGATCCCGCAACCGCGCAGGATTACGCGGACTGGAAGCGCCGCGTGCGCGAAGACGCCGCATCGGCGCTCGATCTCCTGGCACGGCGAGTCGATCAGCTCCCGGCGGCGGTGATGGACGACGCGCGCAGCCTGCTGACGCGGCGGGACGCGGTGCTCGCGCGCATCGACGCCCAGCGCGTGCCGCAGGGCGTGACGCTGAAGACCCGTCAGCACGGCGACTATCATCTGGGCCAGGTACTCGTCAGCAGAAACGATTTCATCATCACCGATTTCGAGGGCGAGCCTGCGAGACCGCTGGAAGAGCGCCGCCGCAAGCATTCGCCGCTTCGCGACATCGCCGGAATGGTGCGCTCCTTCAGCTACGCTGCCGGTGCTGCGCTCGCGCGCGGCACCGAATCAGCCGAAGATGAGATGCGGCTCGCACCGCTCGCAGCAGAGTGGGAGAAGGAAACTCGCACGGCGTTTTTGACGGCTTACGACGAGACGGTGCGCGCCGCCGGCATCTACACCAGCGAAGGCGACTTTCGCAC
>JBKJPI010000590.1:0-6325 GCA_046595235.1 Burkholderiales bacterium
GATCGACGTCACGGTGCACCGCGATGGGTCGGTGAGCGTGTCGGACAACGGTCGCGGCATTCCCGTGGGTCTTCACCCTGAAGAAAAGATCCCGACGGTGCAGCTCGTCTTTACCGAGTTGCATGCGGGCGCAAAATTTTCGAAAACCGAAGCGGAGGCTGCGTATAAGTTCTCCGGCGGGTTACACGGCGTCGGTGTTTCAGTTACGAACGCGCTTTCGGAACGACTCGAAGTCGAAGTGAGGCGCGAAGCGGGTGTTCATCGCATCGTGTTCGAGAACGGCGTCGTTAAAGAGAAACTGAAGAAAATCGCGAGCTGCGGCCCCAGAGACACGGGTACGCGGCTGCGAATATGGCCCAACAAAAAATATTTCGACAGCCCCCGGGTCTCGATGACGGATCTCGAGCGGATCGTGCGCTCGAAAGCCGTGTTGCTCCCGGGCGTGAAGGTGACGCTGAACATCGAAGGGGCGAAGGAAACCGAGAGCCGCACGTGGAGCTACCCGGACGGGATGAAGGGATATCTGACGGAGCTTCTTGCCGAATCGCAATCGGTCGCGCCGATTTTCGATGGTGAAAAATATGTGACGGAGGCGAACGGCTTTGCACTTGGCGAAGGCGCAGGCTGGGCGTTTGCCTTTGGTGACGAAAGCAAAGGTTATGGCGAGTCATACGCCAATCTGATCCCGACGCCGGCCGGCGGCACGCACGAGGCCGGGCTTCGCGACGGTATCTTCGAGGCAGTGAAAGCATTCGCCGAGCACCACAGCATGATGCCGCGCGGCATCAGACTCATGGCCGACGACGTGTGGTCGCGCACGGTCTTCTTCCTTTCGGCCAAGGTGCTCGAGCCGCAGTTTCACGGTCAGACGAAGGAGAAGTTGCAGAACCGCGACGCCATAAAGCTCGTGTCAAGCATGGTGCGCGATCCTTTCGAGCTCTGGATGAACAGCCACGTGGACTGGGGACGCAAGATCGCCGAGCTCGTGATCAAGCAGGCCGTCGAGCGTTCGCGCGCGGTGCAAAAGGTCGAGCGCAAGAAATCTTCCAGCGTGGTGATTCTTCCCGAGAAGCTCACCGACTGCGAATCGAGCAGCATCAGCGACAATGAGCTGTTTCTCGTGGAAGGCGATTCGGCCGGCGGCTCGGCGAAGCAGGCACGCGACAAGCGCTTCCAGGCGATCTACAAGATGCGCGGCAAGGCGCTCAACTCGTGGGAAGTGAAGCGCGAGCTCCTTTTTTCTAACGCCGAGATTCACGACATCGCGGTCGCGATCGGTGTCGATCCGCACGGCGACACCGATGAGCCCGATCTCTCCGGGCTGCGCTACGGCAAGATCGCCTCGATGACCGACGCGGACGTCGATGGCGCGCACATCTCGGTGTTGCTCCTGACGCTTTTCTACCGCCACTTTCCGAAGCTGATTGCTCGTGGCCATATCTACGTCGCGAGTCCGCCGCTTTACAAGATCGACATTCCCGCACTGGGGAAGCGCGCTGCGAAGAAGCTCTACGCGCTCGACGAAGAGGAGCGCAAGTCGATCATGGACCGCGCGCGCGACGAAGGCGTGAAGACCGACTCGATACGCATCCAGCGCTTCAAAGGCCTTGGCGAGATGAATCCGGATCAGTTGTGGGAAACCGCGCTGTGTCCGGACACGCGCCGCCTGCTCCAGGTGCGTATCGAAGACCGTGATCAGACGTTCGCAATATTCAACATGCTCATGTCCAAGCGCGAAGCCGACAAGCGGTGCGCGTGGATGGAAGAAAAAGGCGACACCGTCGAGGCCGACGTCTAGCTGCGCTGATCATGGATACGAAGACCAAACATTCGAAAACAGACGATCCGACGCTCGACCTCTTCGCTGACGGAGGAACGGGTGGCGGCGATAGCGGCGGCCCGGCCAATCCTACCGCGGTCGGTGGCGACGATTTCATCGACATGGCCGCCTTCGCGGAGCGCAGCTATCTCACCTACGCGATGAGCGTGGTGCGCGGCCGCGCGATTCCGAATGTCGAAGACGGCCAGAAGCCGGTGCAGCGGCGCATTCTCTATGCGATGCACGAGCTGGGGCTGCGGCCCGGCGTCGCGCACAGCAAGTCCGCCCGCATCGTCGGCGAAGTGCTCGGAAAGTACCATCCGCACGGAGACGCATCGACTTACGACGCGCTCGTTCGCATGGCGCAGGATTTTTCGCTGCGCTATCCGCTGATTGACGGCCAGGGCAACTTCGGCACAGCCGATGGTGACTCAGCGGCCGCCTACAGGTACACCGAAGCGCGGCTAACCGGAATCGCCGATCTGTTGCTCTCCGAAATAGGTGAGGACACGGTCGACTTCCTCCCGAATTACGACGGGCGTCTGCGCGAACCGGAGCTTCTGCCGGCGCGGCTTCCAATACTTCTTCTGAATGGTGCATCCGGTGTTGCTGTCGGCATGGCGTGCGAGCTGCCGCCGCACAACATGCGCGAAGTCGCCGAAGCCGCGATTCAGCTTCTGCGGCACCCGAAGACGAGCCTCGAGGCCGTGATGGATATCGTCCAGGGCCCCGACTTTCCGGGCGGCGCACAGATCATCAGCTCGCGCCAGGCGATCCTCGACGCTTACAAGAGTGGGCGCGGAAGCCTGCGGGCGCGTTGCAAGTGGAAGGTGGAGAACCTTGCGCGCGGCCAGTGGCAGGTGATCGTGACCGAGCTTCCGCCGACGACCTCGGCCAAGCGCGTGATGGGCGAGATCGAGGAGCTCACCAACCCCAAGCCCCGGGAGAAGGGCGGGAAGGTGAATGTGACACAGGCGAACCTGAAGCAGTTGATCCTCGGCTCGCTCGAGAAGGTCAATGACGAGTCGGACAAGGACAACAAGGTGCGGCTCATGCTCGAGCCACGGTCATCGCGTCAGGACCCGGACGAATTCATGCGGCTCATGCTTGCGCACACGAGCCTCGAGGAGAACTTCTCGGTCAATCTCGTCGTGCTCGGTCTCGACGGGCGGCCCGCGCGCAAGAATATCCACGAAATCCTGAGCGAGTGGGTGCAGTTTCGCATCGTCACCGTGACGCGGCGCACGACGTACCGCCTGAACCAGGTCGAGCGGCGCATCCACATTCTCGAAGGCCGCAACATCGTCTTCCTGAACATCGACAAGGTGATCAGGGTGATTCGCGAATCGGACGAACCCAAACCCGATCTCATGAAGCACTTCAAGCTGACCGAGATCCAGGCCGAGGACATCCTCGAGATTCGCCTGCGGCAGCTTGCCCGGCTCGAGGGCATCAAGATTCAGAACGAGCTCAAAGAGCGCAAGGTCGAACGCAAAGACCTGAAAGAGCTTCTCGGCAGCGAAGCCGCGATGAAGAAGCTCATCACGAGTGAGATCAGGGACGACACCAGGAAATACGGTGACGCACGGCGCACGAGTGTAGAAGAGGCGGGCCGATCGACGTTCGAACGGCAGGTTGTCGATGAGCCGCTCACGATCATCGTGTCGCGCAATGGCTGGGTGCGCGCGAGGCAGGGTCACGGCCTCGACTTGAGTGGCATTACTTACAAAACCGGTGATGCGGAGGATGCAATTCTCGAGACGCGATCGGTCCACCCAATCGCTGCCATCGATTCAACCGGCCGCGCCTTCAGCGTGCAGGCCGCGGACATCGCAGGCGGCAAGGGCGACGGCGTGCCGTTCACTTCACTCATAGAGCTTGCACCGGGTGCCCGCCTCGCGCACGTCGTCGACGCAGCACCGGGGCGGCGTTACCTACTCGCCAACTCGGGCGGCTACGGTTTCATCGCGAAGTCCGAAGAGCTCCTGACACGCATCCGCGCTGGCAAGGCGTTGATGACGTTGCAGGAAGGCGAAGAAGTGCTGCGGCCGGCGGCCGTGCCGGACAAAGCCGACATGGTCGTCGCGCTTTCCGAGGGCAGCCGCATGCTGCTCTTCCCCGCGTCTGAGCTGAAGGAGCTCGCGCGTGGCCGCGGCGTCACGCTGATGGGTCTCGATGCGAACGAGAAGATGACGGCTGTCGGATTCGGCGACGCCAAAGGCGTGACGGTCATCGGCAAGTCACGCTCGGGAAGCGAGAAGACGGTGCGGGTGAGCGGCGCTGATCTGCAGAAACACATCGTGCATCGCGCGCGCAAAGGCTGCCTGCTGCCGGGCAAGATGAAGCCGCTCGGCGTAAAAGGTTAAAGCGCTCGTCGATCGCCATTACAGTGGCGCCGGGACAGGATCGGCTATGATCAGTCCCGCGTTGGCTATCGGTGAGGAGCGCGAATGCCAGGTATAGCGGGGCGGTTACTCGAAGCCGATTCGATCGAAGTGCTGGTTCTGGTCGACAACGTCACCGACAGCCTTTCGACCGTTCCGCGTGACGTCAAAAATGAAACCGCTGTCCTGCGGAAAGCGGGTTCGCTGCCTATGTCGGCAGGCGAGTACCGCTGCTGCGCGCACCATGGACTCTCCCTCATCATCACCGCGCGCATCGGCCGCGACAAGCAGACGGTCATCTTCGACGCCGGCCCCGAGGCGTATGCGGTATCGCGCAACGGCGCGCTTTTAAAAGCGCCTTTTGGCGACGCTGCGGCAGTTGTCCTCTCGCACGGGCACTGGGACCACGCGGGTGGTCTGGTCGAGGCGATCCGTCTCGTCGCTGCAGGCAATGGCGGGCAAAACATCGAGTGTCACGTGAATCCCGGAATGTTCGCCGAGCGCGGGATGATGCGTCACGGCGGCGAGTGCCTCCTGCAAAAGCCGGTGCCGATACCGAGCGAGCTGATGGAGGCCGGCGCCTTCGTTGTGAATCACGCGGAAGCGCGTCTCCTGGGTGACAGCCTTTTTTTTCTGAGCGGTGAAATTCCGCGCGTAACGCCTTACGAGCGCGGTTTGCCGGGCCATGTGAAGCGCGCCGCCGACGGCAAGTCGTGGGAGCCCGACCCGCTCATCATGGACGAGCGCTACCTCGCGGTGAATGTGAAGAAGAAAGGTATCGTCGTATTCACCGCGTGCTCGCATGCCGGCGTCGTAAATGTGCTCACCGATGCTCGAAAGGTATTCGATGACGTCCCGCTGCATGCGGTGATGGGCGGATTCCACCTCTCCGGCGAAGACGTCGAGCCCGTCATCCCGGACACTGTGCGCGACATCAAAAGCTTTGGCCTGAAGCGCATCGTCCCTGCCCACTGTACTGGCTGGCGCGCGGTGAACGCGCTCGTGAATACGTTCGGTGCTGACGTTATCGTGCCATCGGCCGTGGGAAAACAGTTCACGTTCTGAATTTGCCTTTGTGGCAGGCCAAAATGAACCCGATGCTCGGCCTTCGGATATTGTGGAAGAATAGCCGCCGGCACGGATTTTTATCAGGAGATCAAATGGTCACGCTCGAATTTCACGATCCCTCAGGCACGCTCGAAGTCACGCAGGCTTTCGCGCCCCGGCTCGATACGCTCGAAGGAAAGCGCATCGGTTTCGTCAGCAACGAGCAGTGGCAGGCGTATCGCATGCTGCCCGCGCTCAAGGAAATGCTCGAAGCGGACTTTCCCGGAGTGGAGGTACTGCCGATCGACAGCTTTCCGCAGGGCAACGCGCTGATAGGTACCGAAGAGACCGCTGCTGCAGTACGCAAAAGCGGCGTCGATGCGGTGATCGTCGGCAACGCGAGTTGAGGGGCCTGCGCCACAGCATGCGGCCGTGCAGCCGCTAGGATAGAAAGTCTCGGGATTCCCACCGTCACGCTCACGCGGACGGATTTTGTCGGAGTGCTGAAGAACGCCGTGTCAGGGCTGGGCCTCGCGCCCGACGCGGCGATGGTGACGTTTCCGATCGACATGTTCCTGCCGGGCAGCGATATCAGCGCCCTGGGTCTTCGCAAGCGCGAGTTCTATAACGGGCTCACGAAGTGGAAGTCGGACTTTGCTCTCGGTGCGAGCGATGGAAGTCCGATGATCAGCGTCGAAGGCAAGAGTTACGAAGACGCGCTCATCAAGGCGAATAACCTGATGATCACGAATCTCTGGGGCGACGGGTTGCCGATCTGGCCGGCGACGCGCGAGCGTGTGGACTGGATCCTCAAAGGCACCGCACTTCCGCGCACCCACCCGTATGGAAAGTTTCCGCCGCGCGGCGGCGTAACGACTGTGGAGTCATGCGCAGTGGCGCTGGCCATGGCCGGCGGCCGGCCGGAGTATCTGCCCGTGCTGCTCGCGGCTGTCGAAGCGGCCCTCGAAGCCGATTCGAACTTCGATCAGTTGCAGGCGACATCGGGCGCGCCGTTCCCGGTTGTGATCGTCAATGGTCCGATCGGTAAACAGATCCGCCTCAACTCCGGATTCGG
>JBKJPI010000247.1:0-5431 GCA_046595235.1 Burkholderiales bacterium
CGTGAGCGGCACGTAAGCGAAAAAACGCTTGTCGTTCTTGACCTGACGCCGCATGAACTCGTTCGTGCGCATGGTGAGCTCGCAATCGATGCGCCGGCGCATTTCAAGGTCGTACACTTCAACGTTGTGCGCGGGCTCGCCTTTGCGACCTTCCATCACGTAGGGCAACGGAACAACGTCTGAATCGTAGCCGGGAGTGCCTGGGAAAAGGCTTTCGTTCGTGGTGCGGGGGATGCCGTACCACTCATCGAACCCGCGGTCGTTCGGGTAGCGCCCTTCGCGATCGCCCAGGTGCCATTTGCCGTAGATCGCGGTCGTATAGTCCTGCGCGGAGAGCAGTTGCGCGAGCGTGATCTCCCACGGATGGATGCCCTGCGGCAACCCTGCAGGCATCGATTGCAGGGCGCCGGTCCGGATCGGATGGCGCCCGGTCATCAGTGCCGAGCGCGTCGGATTACAGTCGCTTTCGACGTTGAAGTTGGTGAGCCGCAGACCTTCCGAGGCCAGCATGTCGATGCGTGGTGTCGGTGCGCCGCGCAAAACGCCGCCACCGTAACAGCCGAGCTCGCCCCAGCCGAGATTGTCCGCAAGAATGAGCACGATGTGCGGGAGGTGGGGCGCTTTCATGCGTTCGAGCCGTTCATCGTCGAATGCGCCGCGCTAGTCGATCGAAGCACCGGACGCTTTGACTATCGGCACCCATTTCTCTATGTCGGCTTTGATGCGTCTCGCGTAATCAGCCGGTGGCCCTGCGGGGATCAGGTCGTAACCCTGGGCAACGAGTCGTTCTCTCAAGCCGGCTTCGGCAAGCACCTTCACCAGGTCCTGATGGATGCGTTCGATGATTTGCGCCGGCGTATTCGCGGGCGCAACCAGACCAAACGACACGGTTGTTTCGTACCCGGGCAGACCGGACTCGGACAGGGTCGGAAGAAGCGGCAGCAGCGGCGAGCGCTGGAGACTGGTGACTGCAAGGCCTCGGGCGCGCCCCTCTTTGACGAGGCCCACTACATTCGGGGTATTGAAGAACCCGAACGTGACCTCTCCCGTGATCACCGCCGTGACCCCCTGCGGTGCTCCCTTATAAGGAATGTGCCGCGTATCGATGTGGGCCATGGCGTTGAGCAACGCGCCCGAGAGATGATGGCTCGTGCCGTTTCCCCCGGATGAGAAGGTCAGCTGGCCCGGCTTCGCCCGCGCTTCCGCAATCAGGTCGCGCGGCGTTTTGAACGGCTGACCGGGGCTCACGATCAAGACGTTCGAGCTGGTCGCGATCGCCAGGATCGGCGCGAAATCCTTGACCGGATCGTAAGGCAACTTCGAGAACAATCCGACATTGATCGCGAACGCCGCGTTGGTGGCCATCAACAACGTATAGCCGTCCGGCGCGGCCTTCGCGGCCTGTGCTACGCCGATCGTCGCCCCACCGCCAGGCCTGTTATCGACCACGACCGTCTGACCCCAGGCTTTCGAAAGCTCGGCGCTGATGCTCCGGGCAAGGATGTCGGCCGTGCTTCCCGCCGCAAGCGGCACGATCAACGTTACCGGACGCGCTCTAAAAACCTGTCCGTTGGCGAGCGCGGCGACACACAGCGAACAAGCGACGCCGATAACCAGCGATGTTTTCATTCCGCGACTCATGGCGGCTCCGAACGAAGACGATCAGGATCGAGCTACCTCATCGATACAGAGTGCATCCGCCGGCGACCCCGGCGCAATGCCGGATTGAACCGGAAAATTGAGAATTATTTCCGTAGGCAAAGACCCGAAGTCGCTGCCGTCATACGCCGACGCCCCCCGGTTACCACCCGCTCGGCGGTGTCTTGTGGAGCGTTATGCGCCCGGCGTTGATCGAAATATAGCCGCCTCGCGCGAGATCGCGCAGGATGCGTCCGACCATCTCGCGCGATGCGCCCACCCGATTGGCAATTTCCTGTTGCGTGACCCTGCGGCTGCCTCCGCCCGTTGAGGGTTGCCCAGCAAATTCGTCCAGCAGCAGTTGGACGATGCGGCCGTAGACGTCGAGCAGACCCAATCTCTTGATACTCGCGGTCGCCACTCGAAGACGGTTTATCAATTTACGAATCAGCCGTATCGCGATGACTGGATATTGTTCCATCAATGTCTCCAAATCGGCCCGCGAGAACACGGCCAAGCGCGATTTCTCGAGCGTCAACGCCGACGCCGATCGGGGACCACCGTCGAATATCATCACGCCGAAGAATTCACCGGGGCCTTCCGTGCCGAGCTCGATCTCCCGGCCTTTCTCATCGCTCATATAGATTCTCACCATTCCCGACAACACCACGAACAGGGAATCGCCGCGGTCGTGCTCGCTGGCCACCACCGTGTGTTTCGAATAGCTCCTGACGACGGCGAGTCGCCTTACCGCATCCAGCGCGGCAGGCGATAGCGCTGCAAATAACGGAACCTGCTGCAGGTCTGCGGAGGTCACGGATGGGCTCGAAGGGTCAGACTCGTCTATCCGTGCTCTCTGATCGATCTTCGGACGGTTGTCTACGTGCATACGAGCCTGCGGTGTCCATACCGAGCTCAGAATCTTCGAGCACCTAATCCGGCACGTTGTTCTTCAATTCTTCCATCCAGACATGCGCATTGCCGTCTGACGGCGCGCGCCAGTCACCGCGCGGAGAAAGGTTGCCGCCGGACGTCACCTTCGGTCCGTTCGGCATCGCCGAGCGCTTGTACTGGCTGATTTCGAAGAAGCGATAAAGGAACACGCCCAGCCACTTCTTGATGTCACCGACGGTATACGCGTGCTTCGCATCTTCGGGGAAGTGCGGGGGCCATGCGCCGTGCGCGGCATCGCGCCACGCGTGCCATGCGAGGAACGCGACCTTCGAAGGACGCAGCCCGTAGCGCGTGACGTAGAAGATGTTGAAATCCTGAAGCTCGTACGGTCCGACTTTGGATTGCGTGCTCTGGAGTCCGCCGTTCTCAGCGTCCGCGGGAACGAGCTCGGGCGAGATCTCGGTGTCGAGGATCGAGAGAAGCGTCGCCGACGCGCCTTCGTCGAACTGCTTCGTTTTTACGACCCACCGCACGAGATACTGAATGAGCGTTTTACTGACCGAGCCGTTCACGTTGTAGTGGCTCATCTGGTCGCCGACGCCGTAGGTGCACCAGCCTAGTGCCAACTCCGAGAGATCCCCCGTGCCGAGCACGAACGCCTTGCGATGATTCGCAAGCCGGAACAGATAGTCGGTGCGCAGCCCTGCCTGCACGTTTTCGAACGTCACGTCGTAGACGCGTTTTCCTTCCGCATACGGATGACGCATGTCCTTCAGCATCTGCATCGCGGTGGGCTTGATGTCGATCTCTTCGCCTGAGACGCCGAGCGCGTTCATGAGCGCCCACGCGTTCGATTTCGTGCCTTCGGAGGTGGCGAAACCCGGCATCGTGTAGCCGAGAATATTCTTTCGCGGTAAGCCCAGTGTATCGAAGGCTTTGGCTGCGACGATCAGCGCGTGGGTCGAATCGAGCCCGCCCGAAACACCGATGACGATGCGCTCCCCATTAGTGACCTGCATGCGCTTGATGAGGCCGTGCACCTGGATGTTGAACGCTTCGTAACAGTCGCGGTCGAGCTTCTCTGCGTTGTCGGGCACGAACGGGAAGCGGTCGATCACGCGCTCGAGACCCGCATCGGCAAACGACGGCCTGTGCTCGAAGGTGATGCGTCTGAAGCACTTCTCCGGATGTCCCGCGGCCACCGCGGCGCTGTTGAACGTCAGCGTGCGCATGCGTTCGAGCCGCAGCCGTTCGACGTCCACATCGGCAACCGCCATCTGGCTCTTCGACGGAAAGCGCTCGGTGCACGCGAGTTGAACGCCGAGCTCGTGGATCGTGGCGTGTCCGTCCCACGCGAGGTCCGTCGTGCTCTCGCCGGGACCTGCGGCCGAATACACGTACGCCGCGTGGCAGCGCATCGATTGCGACGCGCACAGAATGATGCGGTCATCGGCCTTGCCCACGACGATATTCGACGCCGAGAGATTACAGAGCACGAGTGCACCCGCAAGTGCGCCTTGTGTCGACGGCGGATCAGCGGCCCAGAAGTCTTCGCAGATCTCCACATGGAAAACGAAGTCGGGCAGATCCGACGCAGCGAACAGGAGGTCCGTGCCAAACGGCACGATCTGCCCGGCGAGCTTCACCTCGAGACCGACCATGTCGATGCCGGTTGCGAACCAGCGATTCTCGTAATACTCGCGATAATTCGGCAGGAAAGATTTCGGCGTGACGCCGACGATCCTGCCGCGGGAGATCACCACGCCGCAGTTGTACAGGCGGTTGTTACGTCGGATCGGCGCGCCGACGATGAATACGGGCCGCAGGGCTTTCGACGCTTCGACGAGCTCTGCTATCCCCGCTTCCACACTGTCGAGGAGTGCGTCCTGCAGTAGCAGGTCGTCGATGGCGTAGGCACTGATGCCCAGCTCAGGGAACAGCATCAGGTCGACATTGCGCGCTTCGCCTTCGCGCATCAGCACCATCGTTTCGGCGGTGTTGGCCTGCGGGTCGCCGACCGACATTTTCGGCGTGCACGCAGCCACGCGCACGAACCCCTGGCGGTGAAGCGAATAGAAATTGTCCCTGGTATACATCGCAGCGCCTTTCAGTTGCGGGTTCGAACGTGTGTGAGGCTAACGCAGTCCTCGTCCGGCTTGGCGCCGGTGTTGCCTCGGTCAATTATATGGGCAAGCGTATACGGGTATATCCCCCGGGCTCAGCGAAAGAGCGCAGCGGCCCGCACGCCGAGGCCTTTCGCGACGCTGCCGAAAGGGTCGCCGAAGACCGGCGCGCTATCAGGGAACGCGGCGCTGAAGCTTCTGCGCAATGCCGGCAGCGCAGCGGAGCCTCCTGTGAAATAAAGCGTGTCGATCCTGCCGCCCGCCAGGCCGGCGAGCTTCACGGCACGGCGCGCAGTCTCCACCACGGCGTTGCACTTCGCAGTCAGCACGTGTTCGAGCATGAGCGCATCGATCTCGGTTCTCATCGTCGCCTCGATCTCGGCCATGGAAATCGCGCCGTTCTCATGACTCGAGGCCGCGATCTTCGCCGCCTCCACGCGTCCGAGCATGAGGTGACCCAGGCGCTTCGTGAGCACTTTCATCAGCCGCCGATGCACCAAGACGTCGCCATAGAAGGAGGACATCCCCTTCACTTCGTGGACCATCTTCGCCGACTGAAGCTGGTTGATCCGGTGAAGATGGTTCACGAAGTGAAGGGGATGTCCTCCTTCTATGGCGACGTCTCGGTGCATCGCCGGCTGATGAAAGTGCTCACGAAGCGCCTCGGCCACCTCATGCTCGGGCGCGTCGAGGCGGCGAAGATCGCGGCCTCGAGTCATGAGAACGGCGCGATTTCCATGGCCGAGATCGAGGCGACGATGAGAACCGAGATCGAT
>JBKJPI010000418.1:0-11762 GCA_046595235.1 Burkholderiales bacterium
GCATCGCAGCATCTCGGAATTGCACAACCGGCGCTCAGCCGGCACGTGCGAAGTGTCGAGGAGGAGCTCGGCACCCAGCTCCTCGTGCGCCTTCCGCGAGGTGTGCGCCTGACCGGCGCTGGGCTGCAGTTCCTCGACCACTGCAGGCGTATCGTGCGCGAGCTCGGCCGGGCGCGTGACGAGCTGCGCACGACCACCGAGGTTCCGCGCGGCCGCGTGACGCTCGGACTTTCGCCCACTACAGGCCCGCTGCTGCTGCCGGGCGTACTCGAGCGCGTACGGCGGCAATGCCCTGAAGTTGCACTGAAAGTCGTCGAAGGCTTCAGCAGCCAGCTTTACGACAGCCTACTCACCAGCCGCGTCGATCTCGCGGTGCTCACGAGCCCTGCGCCAAGCCGCACCCTGCGGCTGCTGTCGCTCGTTTCAGAGCCGATCGTCGTGCTTACACCGCCGCAGCCGCGGGGGAGCCGTCACTTCTACACCCTGCCGGAGCTTGCGAAGACGCCGGTCGTGACGACCGAGGCCATTCGCTCGATCGTCGATGAACAGCTGGCGCGCTATGGCGCGCGACTCAACGTCGAAGCCGAGGTCGACGCCGTCGAGGCGATCCGGCGCCTCCTCTTACGAGGGATCGGTCCTGCGGTGATGCCGCTCTCGGCTTTTCACGACGACATCCGTGATAACCGCATCGCCGCATTTCAGATTGCCGACGCGAACGTTCACCGCATCCTGATGCTCGGCTCACAGGCTGAACGGCGCCTTCCTGCGGCCGTGGAAGAGGTGGCGCAGATCATTACGGCGGAAACCAACCACCTGTTCGATCTGGGTCTCTTCAGCCTTCCCGCCGCACACGTGCCTCAGCCTATCGCCACAAGGAAGCGCGTCCGGGGAAAGCCCGCGCGCCCGAAGCTGAAGATCTGATAATCGGCACAACACCGTGATCGCAGCCATTCACAACTTACAACGGAGCACGCATGAAACGCATCGATCTGCACAGTCACGTAATACCCGAGACGATCATCAACGCGATGCGCGAGCAGCCTGAGGTTTACAACACGCAGATCGACGGTGAAGGCGACGCGTTGGTTTTCAAGCGCGGCAAGGTGACGTTCGATCTCATCCCGGAGTTCTACAGCGCGGAGGCCAAGCTCGAATCGATGGACCGGAAGGGCCTCACGATGTCAGTGATCTCGCCGGGTCCGCAGTCCTTTTTCTATAACCTCAAGGACGCGGATCTTGCGTGTGCCACGGCAAGGCTCGTCAATGATGGTGTTGCCGAGATGGTGCGGCACAAACCTGACCGGCTGCGCGGAATGGCAACGCTGCCGATGCAACACCCCGATGCTGCCATCGCGGAGCTCGAGCGCGTCGTGAGAGAGCACGGTTTCAAGGCAGTTGAAATCGGCACTGCTATCGGCGAGGAGGAGCTCGCCGATCCGAAGTTCCGGCCGGTGCTGCGCCGGATCCAGGAGCTCAAAGCGGTGATCTTCGCTCATCCCAACACCCAGGGTTCAGGCGGGCGCCTCGCCTGCTATTACCTCACCAACCTCATCGGCAATCCGCTCGATACGACCGTGATGGTCGGAAAGCTCATGTTCAGCGGTGCACTCGATGAATTGCCGGATCTTAAGATGCTGCTCGCGCACGGTGGCGGGTTCCTGCCGTATCAGATCGGACGCTTTGAGCATGGGCACAAGGTGCGCCCCGACACGGCAGCGGTGACTCGAACGAGCCCGATGGACATGTTCCGACGGTTCTATTTCGATGCGCTGACTCACGATCCGCTCTCAATTCGCCACCTCATCGACCGCGTCGGCTCGGACCATGTAGTCATCGGTACCGACTCGCCGTTCGATATGGGCGAGGAGGGGCCGGTTGAAAGACTCGATGCGGTGCCCCGGCTCACAGAAAAAGAACGTGAAGACGTGTGCTATCGCAGCGCGATGCGGTTATTCGGTGACGCTCTGCTGTGATCGTTGCACGCACGCGGGACCGGCGGATATAGTCGCACGCGTAACACCAGCATCGGAGGCAGCATGCCGTTTTATCGGTTCGAAGACATGGAGAGCAATTATCTCACGCCGCACCTTTCGAGCGGGACTGCGCCCGTGATTGAGGGGCGCTATATGTATTTCTGCCTGCTGCACAAGAATGCGGGCACGGGATCGGACCTCCACTACCATCCCAACGAGCTCCTGATATTTCCATTGCGCGGAAAGATCAACGCGATTGTCGGTAAAGACCGGCGCATCGTGAGCCCGGGCACTTTCGTGCATGCACCGGCGTATGCACGGCACTCGATGCGTGCAACCGAAGACGGCAACCTCCAGTACCTGTACATCAAGGATAAGACGTGGACGGTAGTGGGCCTCGCGGAAGACGAAGCGGTGCCGGACAAGGCGATGACGGTTGCCGAAGTTAATAGTAAGTACAAGGTTGGCGAGCGTGAGAAGCATGCAAAGACCGAGGGGCAGTCGCAGGTGGTTGTCGACGGTCTCAACGATTGTTTCTATCCGATTGTGAACGGGCTCGACGCACCGCCGTGTTCGGCGCGGCGCACGAGCTGGATCGAAGGTGAACGCCTGGCGTTCGGCTATTTCGACGTTCCACGGAGCGATCAGGCTTCAGATACGACGGCGGAGCGTGAGACCTTCATATACGTCCTCTCCGGTGAGTTGCGCGCGGACGCCGGCGGCGAAAGCAGAGACGTCTCGAAAGGCGACGTGATCCACATGCCCAGGGGCGGGCGTTATCGTCTGCAGGTCAGTTCGGCGTATGCGCGTTATGCGTTGGTCTGCTCAACGCCGTACCTTGAGAACCGGATCGACTCGATGAGCACGGAAGAGGCAGCGCAGGCGGGCCTCAACATGAAGCCCAATTAAGCGCCGACACGATCAACCGAGCATGGAAATGCGAACCAACAAAAAACAATCCGTGAAAGACGGCAGCCGAGAGCGGGTAGGGCAGATCGGTCTCGGCATCATGGGCGGCGCCTATTCAAAGCATCTGCGCGAAGCAGGCTTCGATGTATCAGGGTTCGATCTCGATGCCGGGCGCCGCGCAGCGCTCAAAAAACTCGGCGGCTCTGCGGAAAAATCGATCGCGGAGGTGTGTGCTCGTGCCCGCATCATCATCACATCGCTCCCCAGCCTTGCGGCAGTGGACGCGGTGTTTTCCGGGACCGGCGGCATTGCGGAAAGTGCCGCCCCGGGAACCACTGTCATCGAAACCAGCACCCTTCCCATGGAAGTGAAGGTTGCGGTACGCGAGCGTTGCGCCGCGCGGAAGATCACCGTGCTCGATTGCCCGATCAGCGGCACCGGCGCGCAGGCCGCGCTCAAAGATATTTCAGTTTATGCGAGCGGCCCGCAAGCTGCATTCGACAAGTGTGCTGCGGTTTTTTCAGGGTTCGCGCGGAGCACACACTACTGCGGTGAATTCGGGAACGGCTCGAAGCTCAAGTTCATTGCGAATCTTCTGGTCACCATCCATAACCTTTCGACCGCCGAAGCCATCGTTCTTGGGCGGCGTTCGGGTCTCGATCTCGATCTCCTTTACAAGGTCATCAAGGATGGTGCGGGAACATCGCGCATGTTCGAAGTGCGCGCGCCGCTCATGATCGAGCGCGATTATTCGAAAGCGACAATGAAAGTCGACGTATATCAGAAAGATATCGACATCATCGGCGCTTATGCGACGGAACTTCATTGCCCGACGCCGCTTTTCGATGCAAGCAAGGCGTTTTACTCGAGTGCGTACGCATTGGGTCACGCCGGTGACGATACGGCCGCGATCTGTGCCGTGCTCGAAAAGATGGCCGGCACTCAGGCAACCACCAGGCCCCGCACGAAGTCGGCCAGGAAACGATGACAGTACGCACGAACAGAGGAGTCAATCAGGTATGAATCTGCAAGCTGAACCTCAAGCGCAGACGCGCGACCCCATCGCCGGCCGTATCCCGGTGAGCGTCATCACGGGCTTCCTCGGCGCCGGCAAGACGACGCTCATCAACAAGCTGCTGAAGCGGCCGGACATGAACCGGGTCGCCGTCATCGTCAATGAGTTCGGCGAGGAGAGCATCGATCACGATCTCGTGCAGGTTTCTTCCGAGCAGATGATGCTGCTCAACAACGGCTGCCTCTGCTGTGTGCTGCGCGGGGACCTGCAGGAAACCTTGCGTGACCTTTCAGTGAAGCGCCGTACGGGTGAGATCATCGATTTCGATCGTGTGGTGGTGGAGACGACCGGCCTCGCAGATCCTGCGCCCGTCATGCAGACCCTCATGTCGGACACCATGCTGCAGGCGTACTATCGGCTCGACTGTGTGGTAACGCTGGTCGACGCCGTGAACGGTGAAGGTCAGCTCGACACGATGCCGGAACCTGCGAAGCAGACCGCGCTCGCGGATCGGCTCGTAATCACCAAGTCCGACCTGGCGGATCAGGCGACGGTCGAGAAACTTGAACGGCGCCTGCGCGAATTGAACCCGAACGCCCCGATGAAGCGCGCGGTCAACGGCGAAATCGATCTGCCGTTCCTCATCAATGTGGGGCTCACCAACGCAAAATCGCGGCTGGAGGAGGTCGAGCGCTGGATGGGCGCCGAAGTGCACGATGAACATGGACACGTGCACCGGCATGACGCATCGGTGGGCTCGTTCAGCCTTCGCTACGATGCACCGTTCACGTGGGCGGCGTTCTCGCAGTGCATGGAAGTACTGACCGCGCTTCGCGGCCCGGATCTTCTCCGTGTAAAAGGTCTCGTTAACGTCGAGGGCCATAAAGGCCCGCTCATCGTGCAGGGCGTGCAACACCTTTTTCATCCGCCAATCGAGCTCGCCGAATGGCCGAGCGCGGACCACGCCACGCGCCTCGTGTTCATCACGAAGGGTATTGAGCGCGCGATGATCGAGAATCTTTTTTCCGCGATCACCATGGTTGCACCACGCAAGCCCTGAGGTCGCGCGTCGCTGGCATGGTTGGTGCTGAAGACGATGCCTTCTAACGCCATGTGAACGAGGAGCACTCGTAATGCCGCTGAGTAATCGCTTCTTTCTGGCGCTGCTGATCGCGTCGTGCTCTTCGCTGGTGCATTCCCAGACGTATCCGTCAAAGCCGGTGCGCGTTATCGTACCGTTCTCGCCGGGCGGAATCTCTGACGTTCTTTCGCGCGTGATGACTGCTCACCTGACAGGCTCGATGGGCCAACAATTCATCGTTGAGAACCGGCCTGGCGCCGGGACCACGATCGCAGCCGATCTTGTCGCCAAAGCGGCGCCTGACGGCCACACCCTTTATTTCATCGACATGACCACGCACGCGATCAACGCGACCCTCTACACGAAGCTGCCGTACGATTCGGTCAGAGATTTCACGCAGATCGCCATGGTGGCGCAAACCCCGCTCATCGCGGTGATTCATCCATCGCTTCCGGCGAAGACCACGCGTGAGTTCATCACGCTGGCCAAATCGCGGCCCGCCGAGATCGTTTACGCGTCATCCGGCAACGGCACCATCGTTCACCTTTGTGCCGAGGCATTTTCTTCTATAGCAGGCATCAAACTGGTGCACGTCCCGTACAAGGGCAGCGCACCTGCGGTCGCTGCGCTCCTGGGGGGCGAAGTCGGAATCACGTTTTCAACGACGCCACCGGCGTTGCCGCACGTAAAGACGGGGCGGCTGAGAGCGATCGGTGTGACCACCGCGCAGCGCTCACCACAGCTGCCTGACGTACCCGCGCTCGCGGAAACGCTCAAGGGCTTCGAGATCGTGCTCTACAACGGGATCATGGGTCCGCCCGGAATCTCCCGCGAGACCGTCAACCGGCTCAACAGGGAGCTTGCGCGCATGCTGACGCTGCCGAACATCAGGGACGCATGGATGAAGCAGGGTGCAGAACCGACGACGATGATGCCGGAGCAGGTGACCGAGCATCTGAAGAGTGAGATCCAGAAGCTCGGGAAGATCGTTCGCACAACCGGCGCGAAAGTGGAGTGAGCGCGTTGCGCCGCAGGCGCGTACCCGTCAGCTATTCAGGATTTTTTTCGCACACCGCAGTCCACATGCCGCCAGCTTCCGCGAGATCGTGCACGAGGCGCGCGCCATCGTCGATAAGCTCGCTCACCTGTTGCTCGACTGCTTCGCGTGTGGGGCCGGTGACGATTTGCATAAACCCCATTTCCTCGACTTTGCAGCCGCTGCCCTGAGGCTCGGGCTTGTCGCACGTGGTGATCCACTTGTTCCCGACCTTCTGGACAGGGGAGCGCGCCCTGGATCCGGTTTTTGCGAGCTCCTCCAGCGCAATGAGCACGCTCAACTGGCTTGCGCCTGACACGATGAAATGCTCGCCACTGTCGAACACCTGGGCAGGCTGGTCCGATGCGGCTTCCTCCGCGAGCTTTGCAGCGCGTGTGGGCAGCCCCACGGCCTCTGCCCATTTATCGCCCCACGTCGACTCGATGAAATCCGGAAGCGCCTCGGGCGTCACGTTGACGCTGTAGATCTCGTGCGCGCGCACGTGCTTGTCCTTGCGCTCGCCGATGTGGGTAAAAAGGTCGTCGTACTGGTCTGACAGCCGCGAAACGACTTCGTAAAAGGATCTCGATACAACCAGCTGTCCGGGATCAGCGAAGCTCATCACGCGCTGGCCGACGTTGATGCCATCACCCAGGATATTCGTCTGGCCGTTGAGGTCTTTCACCACACGCACGGGCCCGAGGTTGATGCCCATGCGGACGGCAAGCTCGGTCGAATGCTGCAGCATCAGCCCGGAGAAAAGCGCGTCTTCGGGATTGCCGAGGTACGTGACCGCAGCGCCGTCACCCGTATCTAGAATGACGCGCTCGCTGCCGGCGATCGGCTTCAGCGATTTCGCCAGCGACTCGTTGAATACCTGCTTCATCGACATCTGCTCGGCGACCGACTGTTTCGAATAGCCGACGATGTCGAGAAAGAGCACGCTGGTGACCAGCGTGCGGCCGGAGCTTTCAGCCATCAGTGTTTAACGCAGGAGAGGTCATGGTTTCAAGGGGAACGATTCTACTGCAAGGCAGACTTGAGCCGTCCTGAACTGTGCAATGATAGGCGAGCCGTGTCTCGTGCGGGCGACCAGGCTTTAACGGCGTCGAGAGCGCGCGGCTGAAGCGCTGGGGAGATCGTCCGGCAATGCGGCGTATACCAGAGAGGAGAGGACGTGCACCACCCGTTTCAGCAGACGGAGCTCATCAAAGCGGAAGCCTTCAGCGCATTACCCGGGCGTTTCCGCAAAAAAGGCCGTAACGAGTGGACCGCAGCTAACCGCGGCGGCATCGAGGTCGAATGCTTTCTGGAAGGCCCGTCATTCGACCGTGACGGCAATCTCTGGGTGGTCGACATCCCTTTCGGGCGCGTGTTCAGAATCGACCCTCGTGGCGAGTGGGAGCTCATGGTTGAGTACGACGGCTGGCCGAACGGGATGAAAATCCACAAGGATGGGCGACTCTTCATCTGCGACTACCGCAGGGGTCTTATGGTCCTCGATCCGCAAACCGGACGCATCGAGCCGTTTCTTGGCACCTACTACAGCGAAAGCTTCAAGGGACTCAACGACCTCCATTTTGCGCAAAACGGCGACCTCTACTTCACCGACCAGGGTCAGACGGGATGCATAGACCCGACCGGCCGGGTTTTCAGATTGCGGGCGGGCGGCGCTATCGAACGGCTCGCGGCGAATGTTCCCGGCGCCAACGGCATCACGCTGAACAGCACAGACCTGCAGGTTTATGTCGCAGCCACGGGCGTCCAGCAGGTCTGGCGGCTTCCCCTCATGCCCGATGGCGCGGTCACGAAGAGCCGCGTCGCCCTTCAGTTCAGCGGCGGCATCGCAGGCCCTGACGGAATCGAGATGGACTGTGAGGACGGCCTGATCGTTTGTCATCTTGGTGTCGGGGTATATCGGTTCGACCATCGCATGCTGCCCACGCATCTTGTGTACTCAGACGATCCGAAGCATCTCAATCTGGCCAACGTCGCCTTTGGTGGTGACGACAGGCGCACGCTTCACATCGTCCAGGCGCTTACGGGTGAAATACTCACGGCGCGCATGCCTGTCGCAGGCAAACGGCTTTACGCGCACCAGTAGCGCTCACACTAGCCAGATGAACGACGGGGGAAGATCCATGCACCGAGAATTTGCAGCGGCCGCTGCGGCAATAACCTGCTTCGCCGTCGGGCATGCGCTCGCGCAGAGCAGCCCCGCAGGCGATAAAGGTGTGGGCGGTCCGGCAGTTAACTATCCGGTGAAACCGATCAGGCTCGTCGTCCCGTCTTCGCCCGGAGGCGGCACAGACATCGTGGGTCGTGTTGTTGCGCAGAAGCTCTCGGAGGCAGTTGGCCAACAGGTCATCGTCGAAAACCGTGCTGGGGCCGGCACGATGATAGGGAACGAAGTTGTTGCGAGGAGCGCCCCCGACGGCTACACCCTGCTTATGGGCGTCTCGACGCTCGCCACAATTCCCGCGGTGTACAAGACCGTTCGCTACAACGCGCTCACCGACTTCGCGCCGATCACACAGGCCGTCACGGTGCCTAACGTCCTCGTTGTACATCCTTCAGTTCCCGCGCGTAGTGTGAAAGCCCTCATCGCACTCGGCAAAGCGCGGCCGCGCGAGCTTGCCGCGGGCTCGGCAGGCGTCGGAACCAATCCGCACCTCTCACTGGAGCTTTTCAGGACGATGGGCGGGATAGAGCTTGTGCACGTGCCTTACAAAGGTTCGGGGCCCGGCATCATCGGACTTGTCAGCGGTGAAGTTGCCGTCCTTTTTCCCTCGGTGCCCACGGCATTGCCGCACGTGAAATCGGGCCGCGCGCGCGCACTCGGTGTGACAACCACCAAACGCGCAGACACGATGCCCGACGTACCCACAATTGCAGAAGCTGGGCTTCCCGGCTATGAAGCGACGCAGTGGTTCGGGGTGCTGGCGCCCGCTGGAACCCCGCGACCGATCGTCGATCGTCTTCACCGCGACATCACCAGCGGCTTGCGGGCCGGAGACGTGAAACAGCATCTCGCCGCGGAAGGTGCGTTGATCGTCGCAAGCTCGCCCGAGCAGTTCGGCGCCTATATTCGCAGCGAGACCGATAAGTGGGCGCGAGTCGTCAAGGCGGCTGGAATAAAACCCGAGTGAGAGCTCGCGAAGTAAGCCGATTGCGGACTTCATCGTGGTTCCCGGATTCCCCCACCGCTGTTGATGCGACGCGCGTATGAGCCCGATCAAGCGTGCCTCCCGGACACATCATCCCGCCCGCGCCTCGGTCGCGCCGACGCGTACGGTGGCGGACAGCGCGTCTGGCGATGTGACGATTCCGTGCGACGTGAACGAGGTCGAAGTCGAGCTCGGCACGCGCGAAGTACGCCTGACCAATCTCGACAAGATTTTCTGGTCCGAGACCGGACTGACAAAGCGCGCTCTGCTGCAGTACTACGCAGACGTGGCGCCAGTCCTTCTGCCACATCTTCGTGATCGCGCGATGGTCATGAAGCGCTACCCGAACGGCGCCGCAGGCAAGTGCTTCTTCATGAAACGCGCGCCGGTTCCGCGGCCGGAGTGGATCGAAACCTGCTCGATCGAGCATGGTTCGGGCAACGTCATCGACTTCCCGATGGTTCAGGATCTCGCCTCGCTACTGTGGCTCGTCAATCTGGGCTGCATCGATCTGAACCAGTGGTACGCCCGGTGCGACGACGTCGACAGGCCCGATTATCTGCACTTCGACCTGGACCCCGTTCCGGGCGCGAACTTCGAAGCGGTTCGGGAAACGGCGCTCCTCGTGCGCACTGCGCTCGAAGGCATAGGCATGCGCCCCTTTGCGAAGACGACGGGATCGCGCGGCGTGCACGTGTACGTGCCGATTCAGCGGGGACCGATGCAGAAAGACGTATGGCGCTTTGCTAAACGATTCGCGATCGAGATGGCAACGCTGCGCCCGGCGCTGATCACGGCCGAGTACCGTATCGCCAGGCGCCCAGAGGGACGTATTCTCATGGACTACAACCAGAACGCGTGGGGCCGCACGCTTGCTTCGCTGTATTCGCCGCGGCCGAAGCCGCGCGCGAGCGTCTCGGCACCGCTGACGTGGGAGGAGCTCGAAAACGGCGCCAGCATCGACGATTTCCGGATCGACAACATGCCTGAACGGCTGCGCAGCATGGGCGACTTGTGGGCCCCGCTCCTGGCGGCCCACGGGCGTTTCGATCTCTCACGAGTCCTATAGTCGGCGATGGATCTTCCGCTCCCCACATCGTACGCGCCGATGGAAGCAAAGCTCGTCGCCGACCTGCCTGCAGGTCCATACTGGCAGTACGAGCCTAAATTCGACGGTTTCCGCTGTATCGCGTTCAAGGACGGTGAGGAAGTCGACATTCGCTCCAAGTCGGGCCAGCCGTTCAACCGCTATTTCCCGGAAGTCGTTGCTGCACTCGAAAAACTCCCCGCGCGCCGCTTCGTTCTCGACGGTGAGCTGGTGGTTCCCGAAGGCAATGCGCTGTCGTTCGACGAGCTTCTGATGCGCATACATCCGGCCAAGAGTCGCGTCGACAAGCTGGCGGCCGCACATCCTGCGCTTTTCGTCGTGTTCGACCTTCTCGTCGACGAGAACGGCAGGTCTATCGTGGACGAGTCGCTCACAGCGCGGCGTGCAGCACTTGAGCAGTTCATGGCGCGAAGCAACGCGGTGAAATCGCTGTTGAGGCTCACGCCGTTCACGACGGATCGCGAAGCGGCGAACGAGTGGCTGCAGTCACTCAATACTGGCCTCGACGGGATCATGGCGAAACGGCGCGACCTACCGTATCAGTCCGGGGAGCGCACCGGCATGCAGAAGTGGAAGCGCATGCGGACCGCCGACTGCGTGGTCGGCGGATTTCGTTACGGCGCGAAGGAACCCACCGTGGGCTCGCTTCTCCTTGGACTGTACGACGGGGCTGGCTTGCTGCACCATGTGGGGTTCAGCGCGAACATCAAGGCCGCGGACAAGCCTGCCGTGACCGCCAAACTCGAGAACCTCGTGGCCGAGCCGGGATTTACAGGCAATCGTCCGGGCGGTCCGAGCCGGTGGAGCACTGAGCGCAGCGGTGAGTGGAAGCCGCTCGCAACCAAACTCGTGGTCGAGATTCAGTACGATCACTTCAGCGGCGATCGTTTTCGCCACGGCACCCGATTTCTGCGCTGGCGCCCCGACAAGGCGCCACAGACGTGCACATTGGAGCAGGTGGCGCAGGAGTCGAAGGTCACCCTGGACATCCTTCTGCACTGATGCCGGGCGCGATCGCGGAGGGGAACCTCAGCCCGTTTTTTTCTTCGGCTCGACCGGCTTCGCAACCGAGCCTTTTCTTTTCTGTTTCCGGTCCGCCATGATTTTCGCGTAGCAGTCCGCGCAGACCTCGCGGCGATGGGTTCCGCCGGGTAATGCTTTGAATTGTTCACGCGGACGGTAGTGCTGACCGTGGTAACAAAACTTCAGGGGAGTCGAAACGGTCATTGTGCGATTCTCTGCGATCCTGGGTGCGGGGAGGCGTTCCTAAAATCTTCCTGTCGCGCCCGGAGATGCCTGGCCTGCACCCCACTGCGCTCGCGCTATAGGCGCGTCAACGTCATAAGATTTGAACACCGCCTTTAACGGGGTATTTTCAGGGAGAACATACACTATGCCGCCCTTGGATCTGAAGCTCGGGTGAACGACCTGATCGTAAAAGGCCGGCGCCACATTGATGCAACCATACGTGAT
>JBKJPI010000610.1:0-9300 GCA_046595235.1 Burkholderiales bacterium
GCGGGCACATGATTGCCGTCGCAGTTGCAATCATCGGCACGCAGGACATCGTGTTCGGGGAGATCGACCGGTGAATGCGCCGATGATGCCCCCTCTTTCCCCAGCCGCGCTTGCGAAGATCGATGAGGCGGTCGCGAAGTATCCACCGGATCAGAAACAGTCTGCAGTGATGGCGGCGCTAACGATCGCGCAGGACGAGAAAGGCTGGCTGTCCACCGAGACCATGGACTTCGTCGCCCATTACCTCGGCATGCCGCCCATCGCCGTATATGAAGTCGCCTCGTTCTACACGATGTACGACCTCGCACCGGTCGGCCGTCACAAGCTCTCGCTTTGCACCAACCTGCCGTGCGCGCTGCAAGGCGCGAATGAAGCGGGCGAGTACCTGAAACAGAAGCTCGGCATCGGCTACGGCGAAACGACGCCGGACGGCCGGTTTACGGTGAAGGAAGGCGAATGCTTCGGTGCGTGCGGTGACGCGCCGGTATTCCTCCACAATAACAAGCACATGATCTGCGCGATGACGCCGGACAGGATCGATGCGTTGCTGGGGGAGCTCGACTGATGGGTCTGCCGGTCGCCCCCTTCGCCGAAGAGATTTACGGGCCCGACGCGATCCTCATGAGGGGTCTCGATGGGCTCAACTGGAAGCTCGCGGACTATGAATCGCGCGGAGGTTACCAGGCGCTTCGCAAAATCCTCGGGCAGGGCCTCACACCTGAACAGGTGATCAACGAGGTCAAAGGCTCGGCGCTGCGCGGCCGCGGCGGTGCAGGCTTCCCGACCGGCCTCAAATGGAGCTTCATGCCGAAGCAGCACACGGGGGCGAAGTACCTCGTGTGTAACTCCGATGAAGGCGAGCCCGGCACTTTCAAAGATCGCGATCTCATGCGCTACAACCCGCACATCGTGATCGAGGGCATGATCATCGCGGGTTACGCAATGGGAATCCCTGTCGGCTACAACTACATCCACGGAGAAATCTGGGAGGTATACGAGCGCTTCGAAGAGGCCCTCGCCGAGGCACGGGCATCCGGTTTCCTCGGCCAGAGAATCCTGGGCAGCGCCTTCAGCTTCGAGCTTTACGCCCATCACGGCTACGGCGCTTACATTTGCGGTGAAGAAACTGCACTCCTCGAGTCGCTCGAAGGCAAGAAAGGCCAGCCGCGTTTCAAGCCGCCTTTTCCCGCAAGCTACGGCCTTTACGGCAAGCCGACAACGATCAACAACACGGAGACCTTTGCCGCGGTGCCGTGGATCATCGTGAATGGCGGGCCGGCGTTCCTTGACCTGGGAAAGCCGAACAATGGCGGCACCAAGATTTTCTCGGTGTCAGGCGACGTTGCGCGGCCAGGAAATTACGAGATCAGGCTCGGCACACCGTTTCCGAAGCTTCTTGAGATGGCGGGTGGCATGCGCGGCGGGAAGAAGCTGAAAGCCGTGATCCCGGGGGGCTCTTCGATGCCGGTTTTGCCTGCGGACGTGATGATGGCGACCGATATGGACTACGACTCGATCGCAAAAGCGGGATCGATGCTGGGTTCGGGCGCGGTCATCGTGATGGACGAGAGCCGTTGCATGGTGCGCTGTCTCCTCAGACTTTCATATTTCTACTACGAAGAGTCGTGTGGTCAGTGCACGCCGTGCCGCGAAGGCACGGGCTGGCTCTTCCGGATGATCGACAGGATCGAGCACGGCAAGGGAAAGCTCGAGGACATCGATCTCCTGAACGACGTCGCAGACAACATTCAGGGGCGCACCATTTGCGCTCTGGGGGATGCGGCGGCGATGCCGGTGCGCGCATTCATCAAGCATTACCGGGACGAGTTCGTACATCACATCGAGCACAAGTCGTGTCTCGTGCCGCACTACCTATGACGCCGTTTGGCCTCACCCCCGGCCCCGTTCCCACTCGCGTGGGCGCGGGGCGGTCCGTGAGTTGCCCAGGCAACTGAATATATGATTGAACTCGAGATCGACGGCAGGACGCTGGAAGTGCCCGATGGCAGCACCGTAATGGATGCCGCCAACAAGCTCGGCATCTACGTGCCGCACTTCTGCTATCACCGCAAGCTTTCGATCGCGGCGAACTGCCGCATGTGCCTCGTACACGTTGAGAAGGCGCCGAAGCCGTTGCCCGCGTGCGCGACGCCGGCCACCAAAGGTATGAAGGTCTGGACGCATTCAGAGCTCGCCGTCGACGCGCAAAAAGGCGTGATGGAGTTTCTGCTCATCAACCATCCGCTCGATTGCCCGATCTGCGACCAGGGCGGGGAGTGCCAGCTGCAGGATCTCGCGGTCGGATACGGCGCGAGCGGCTCGCGCTACGAAGAAGACAAACGCGTCGTCGTCAACAAGAACCTCGGCCCGTTGATTTCGACCGACATGACGCGCTGCATCCACTGCACGCGCTGCGTGCGCTTCGGTCAGGAGATCGCAGGGGTCATGGAGCTGGGCATGATCGGGCGCGGTGAGCATGCGGAGATCATCACCTTCGTCGGCAAGACCGTGGATTCCGAGCTCTCCGGAAACGTGATCGACCTCTGTCCGGTGGGCGCGCTCACGTCCAAACCTTATCGCTACAGCGCGCGGCCGTGGGAGCTGACACGGCGTGCGTCGGTGAGCCCGCACGACGGGCTGGGATCCAACCTCATCGTCCAGGTGAAGCAGAACCGCGTCATGCGCGTGTTGCCCCGCGAGAACGACGCCATTAACGAGTGCTGGCTTTCCGACCGCGATCGCTTCTCGTACGAAGGTCTGAATTCGCAGCAGCGCCTCGCGCGGCCGATGATGAAGCGCGGCGGCGTGTGGCAAAGCGTCGACTGGCAGGTGGCCCTCGACTTCGTCGCAGCCAAGCTGAAGAAAATCGTCGCCGACCATGGCGCGCAGGCGGTCGGCGCGCTTGCGTCGCCACATCAGACGCTCGAAGAGCTTTATCTCGTGCAGAGGCTGGTGCGCGGCCTCGGATCGGGTAATGTCGATTTTCGTCTGCGTCAGTCGGACTTCACGTCAGATGGAAAGCTTGCGGGCGCGCCGTGGCTCGGGATGAAGATCGCAGAGCTGAACGATCTCGACACGGTGCTCGTGATCGGCAGCACGCTGCGGCAGGAACATCCGCTCATCGCGCATCGCCTGCGTCAGGCGACGAAGAAAGGCCTGCGTCTGTCGCTTCTGAATCCTGTGGATGATGACCTTCTGATGCCGGTCGCTTTTAAAGCGATCGTCGCGCCGGATGCAATGGTGAACACGCTCGCGCAGCTCGTGAAGGCGGCAGCCCGTGCGAAACAGGCGCAAGTCCCAGAGCATGTGAAAACAGCCGTAGAGGCCGTTGAAGTTACAGAGGGTGCCCAGGCTGTGGCGCAAGGGTTCGTGAGTGGTGCAAGGCCTGCGGTGTTCCTCGGTAACCTTGCGCAGCATCACCCCCAGGCTGCGACGCTGCATGCGCTGGCACAGGCATTCGGCGAGGTTACCGGCGCCCGGGTTGGGTTCCTGAGCGAAGCTGCCAACAGCGTCGGCGGCTATGTAGCCGGCGCCACGCCATTTGCTGCACCCGCAGGGAAAAACGCGGCCCGGATGGTGAACGAGCCGCTGAAGGCATATCTCCTGCTCGGTGTGGAGGCGGACCTCGACATGCACGATCCGGCCGCTGCTGTGGCGGCGCTCAGGTCGGCCGAGCTGGTGGTGGCGATGACGCCATTCGAGCATGGGCCTGCGCTCGACTACGCGCATGTCATGCTTCCGATCGGCCCCTTTACCGAGACCGCCGGGACGTTCGTCAACACCGAAGGGCGCCCGCAGAGCTTCACCGGATGCGTTCAGCCGCTCGGCGAATCGAGGCCCGCGTGGAAAGTACTGCGTGTGCTGGGGAATCTTCTCGGGCTGCCCGGTTTCGACTACGACAGCGCCGACGCCGTGAAGCGGGAAGTGCTGGGCGCGACGAATCTCGATAGCGCTTTTGACAATCGGCTCGCGGCGGAGTCGCTGCCAGCGCTCAATGCCCCTGCCGAAGGACTTCAACGCATCGGCGAAGTACCCATCTACGCGTCCGATCCCCTCACGCGGCGTTCACCGCCCCTTCAGAAGACGCAGCTCGCCGAGCCGCCCGTTGCATGGGTGAACCGGGCGTTGTATGGACGGCTCGGCCTTGCTGCCGACGACCTCCTTCGCGTGCGGCAGGGCCCGGGTGTCGCGCTCGTGCCGGTCGCCGTGGACGATCGGCTGCCGGACAATTGCGTGAGGCTTGCAGCCGCGCGCCCCGAGACGGCAGGACTCGGCGCCATGATGGGCGCGGTCAGTGTGGAACGCGTTCTGACGCAGCAGAAGGTTGCGGTCTAGCCATGGAATTCCTCGGCACGCTCGAGCATTTCTTCGGTCCTACATGGCCCGTGGTATGGACCGTCACGAAGATCGCGGCGATCGTTCTTCCGCTGCTGCTCGCAGTCGCCTATCTCACGCTTTGGGAACGCAAAGTCATCGGCTGGATCCAGGTTCGCATCGGGCCCAATCGGGTCGGCCCCCTCGGTCTTCTGCAGCCCATTGCGGACGGGCTGAAGCTCCTGCTGAAGGAGATCATCGTTCCGACCGGCGCGAACAAGTTTCTGTTCGTGCTCGCCCCGGTGATGGCGATCATGCCGGCGCTTGCTGCGTGGGCCGTCGTGCCGTTCTCACCCGAGCTCGTGCTCTCGAATATCGACGCTTCGCTCCTCTATATCCTCGCAATCACGTCGATGGGCGTGTACGGCGTGATCATCGCGGGATGGGCATCCAATTCCAAATACGCATTCCTCGGTGCGATGCGGTCCGCCGCGCAAATCGTCTCGTACGAGATCGCCATGGGTTTTGCCCTCGTCGGCGTGCTCATGGCTTCGCAGAGCCTCAACCTCGGCGATATCGTTCACGCTCAAAGCGGCTATCACGGGCTGCTGAACTGGTTCCTCATACCGCTGTTTCCTCTGTTCCTGGTCTACCTCATTGCCGGCATTGCCGAAACCAATCGCGCACCTTTCGACGTCGCGGAAGGTGAATCGGAGATCGTCGCGGGGTTTCACGTAGAGTATTCGGGAATATCGTTCGCCGTATTCTTTCTCGCCGAATACGCGAACATGATCCTCATCTCGACGCTCTGCGCCGTCATGTTTCTCGGTGGCTGGCTTTCTCCGTTCCCGCAGTCCTGGCCGGTGCTTGGCGCGCCGCACAGCGCGTGGCTGTTTCTCAAGCTGTTTCTCGTCGTCTCGAGCTTCCTCTGGATTCGCGCGACGTTCCCGCGGTATCGCTATGACCAGATCATGCGCCTCGGCTGGAAAGTGTTGATTCCCGTAACACTCGTCTGGATCGTAGTGCTCGGCGTCTGGATGCAGACGCCGCTGTGGGTCTGGTGGAAGTAAAGATGGAACGCCTGTCATGACCGGCATCCGCGACTTTTTGAGGGCTTTCCTTCTGGTCGAGCTCGTCAGGGGCATGATGCTGACGGGCCGTCACCTGTTTGCGCGCAAGATCACGGTTCAGTTCCCTGAGGAGAAGACGCCGCAAAGCCCGCGTTTCCGCGGGCTGCATGCGCTTCGCCGCTATCCGAACGGGGAGGAACGGTGCATCGCGTGCAAGCTCTGCGAGGCTGTTTGTCCCGCGCTTGCCATCACGATTGAATCGGAAGAGCGCCCGGATGGTACGCGGCGCACGACGCGCTATGACATCGATCTGACGAAGTGCATCTTCTGCGGCTTCTGCGAGGAGTCGTGTCCCGTCGATTCGATCGTGGAGACGCGCATCCTCGAATATCACGGGGAGAAACGCGGCGACCTGATCTACACGAAGCCGATGCTGCTTGCCATCGGTGACGCGTATGAGGCGCAGGTGGCGAAAGACCGTTCCGAGGATGCGCTTTATCGCTAGCGCGCGTCGCCCGACCCAAGAGCAACGATGACTTTCCAGACTTTCATTTTCTATTTCTTTTCGGCGATTCTCATATTCGCCGCTCTCCGGGTGATCACGTCGCGCAATCCCGTGCACGCAGCGCTTTTCCTCGTGCTGGCGTTCTTTACTTCAGCCGGGATCTGGCTGCAGCTGCGTGCCGAGTTCCTCGCCATCGCGCTGGTGCTTGTCTACGTCGGCGCCGTCATGGTGTTGTTCCTGTTCGTCGTGATGATGCTCGACATCAACATCGCGCGTCTTCGAGCCGGCTTCTGGTCTTATCTTCCGCTTGGCGCCGTCGTTGCGCTTGTTCTCGCAGCCGAGATGGTGCTCATCCTCGCGCAGGGTTACTTCACCCTCGACAGCATGCCGGCGCCGGCTGCGGACGTCGAGGGTTACAGTAATACGAAGGAGCTCGGGCGGCTCATCTACACCACCTACGTGTACCCGTTCGAGATCGCATCGGTGATTCTGCTTGTGGCAATCATTGCGGCGATAGCGCTCACGCTCCGCAGCCGCAAGGACAGCAAGTACATCAATCCGGCCGACCAGATCAACGTGAAAAGAGCCGATCGCGTGCGTATCGTCTCGATGGCGTCGGAAAAGCGCGAGCAGGAGCCTCGCCAGTGATTTCGCTATCGCATTACCTCGTTCTTGCAGCCATTCTGTTTGCCATTTCAGTGATCGGCATATTCCTCAACCGCAAGAACGTGATCGTGCTGCTGATGGCGATCGAGCTCATGCTGCTCGCCGTCAACATGAACTTCGTGGCCTTTTCCCACTTCCTGGGCGACACGGCCGGGCAGGTGTTCGTCTTTTTCATCCTGACGGTCGCCGCGGCCGAGTCGGCGATCGGCCTTGCGATCCTGGTGGTGCTATTCCGCAGCCTCAACACGATTCACGTCGAAGACCTCGACCGGTTGAAAGGTTGAGCGGCGCACCATGATAACAATGCAGAAGCTTTACCTCGTCGTGCCGCTCGCGCCTTTAGTGGGCGCGGTGCTGTCGGGTCTCTTCGGCTGGGCGATCGGCAGGCGCGGCGCGCACCTCGTGACGATCCTCGGAATGATCATCTGCACCGCGGCCGCGGGTGCGGTGTTTTATGACGTGCTGCAGGGGAACGTCTACAACGGCACCGTCTACACGTGGCTCACGTCGGGTAACACGAACTTCGAAATCGGTTTCCTCATCGACCGGCTGTCGGCGACGATGATGGTGGTGGTTTCCTTCGTGTCGTTGATGGTGCATGTTTACACCATCGGCTACATGGCCGACGATCCGGGATACCAGCGATTCTTTTCCTACATTTCGCTTTTTACGTTCTCCATGCTCATGCTGGTCATGAGCAACAACTTCCTGCAGCTTTTCTTCGGCTGGGAGGCGGTGGGTCTCGTGTCGTACCTCCTGATCGGGTTCTGGTACACGCGGCCAACTGCGATTTACGCCAACCTGAAAGCGTTCCTGGTTAACCGCGTCGGCGATTTCGGGTTTCTCCTCGGTATCGCCCTCGTGCTCATGTACTTCGGCACGCTCGACTACGCCTCCGTGTTCGCCAATGCGAAGACCCTCGCCGGCAATACGATCGAGATCATTCCGGGCTCTGCATGGTCGCTGATGACTGTGATCTGCATCCTGCTTTTCATCGGAGCGATGGGGAAATCGGCCCAGTTCCCGCTGCACGTCTGGCTCCCCGATTCGATGGAAGGACCGACGCCCATCTCGGCGCTGATCCACGCTGCAACGATGGTGACCGCCGGCATTTTCATGGTTGCGCGCATGTCGCCGCTCTTCGAACTCTCCGAGACGGCGCTATCGGTGGTAATCGTGATTGGCGCGATTACGACGTTTTTCATGGCGCTCGTGGCGATCGTGCAGAACGACATCAAGCGCGTGGTTGCCTATTCCACATTGTCGCAGCTCGGGTATATGACGGTGGCCCTCGGTGCCTCAGCTTACGCCGCGGGCATGTTCCATCTCGTAACCCACGCCTTCTTCAAGGCGGTGCTTTTTCTCGGTGCGGGGTCTGTGATCATCGCCATGCACCATGAGCAGGACATGCGGCGAATGGGGGGGTTGAGGAAGTACATGCCGATCACGTACGCCACGATGCTGATCGCGGCGCTTGCGAGCTCGGGAGTGCCCGGCCTGTCAGGATTCTTCTCGAAAGAATCGATCATCGAAGCCGCACGCCTCTCGCAGATTCCGGGATCGGGCTTCGCCTATTTCTGTGTCGCTGCCACGGTGTTCGTGACCGCGCTTTACACGTTCCGTCTCATCTTCATGACCTTCCACGGGCCCGAGCGATTCCGGGAGCCGCCGGTATCCGACGTCCGCGGTGAGCATGGGCAGGGGGAGCATGCTCTCGCCGAGGCCGGCCACGCGGCGCACGGTCCCCACGAGCATGCTCATGCACATGAGCCGCATGAGTCACCCGCCGTCGTGACGATCCCGCTGATCGCGCTTGCGATTCCTTCGGTGGCGGCAGGCTGGGCGATCGGCCCACTGCTTTTCGACGGGTACTTCGGGAATGCGATCGTGACAGCCCGGGAACATGATGTGCTGGGCGTCATGGCGCGTGAATTTCACGGCGTCCTCGGCATGATCGCTCATGCCCCGGTGACGTTGCCGTTCTGGCTCTCACTGGCCGGCATCGCAACCGCAATTTATCTCTATCTCGTACGCCCCGATCTGCCCGCCGTGATCAAGCGCAGGTTCAGCCTCATTCACCGCATTCTCGATCGCAAATACGGATTCGACGAGCTCTATTCGTGGTTCTTCGCCGGCGGCGCAAGGCTGCTCGGAACCGGCCTCTGGAAAGTTGGCGACGCGGGCATCATCGACGGCCTTTTCGTAAATGGCTCCGCGCGCGCGATCGGCTGGTTCGCTACGGTGATCCGGCGATTCCAGTCGGGCTACATCTATCACTACGCATTCACGATGATCATCGGTGTGCTGCTGTTGCTTTCATTGATCGTCCTGCAACGGCTATAAAAATGATGACGCAAGGCGCATAAATGCAGGGTTTGCCGCTTCTCTCGCTCGCGATATGGGTGCCGATCGTCTCCGGGCTCGCCGTCCTCGTGACCGGATCCGACCGTCATGCGGGCGTCGCACGCGTGATCGCGCTGGTGGGAGCGCTGCTCGGGTTGATGGTGACGATCCCGCTGTATACAGGGTTCGACATCGCGAACCGCGGTTTCCAGTTCGTGCAGTTTCGGCCATGGATCGAAGCTTTCAGCGTGAATTACCACCTGGGCATAGACGGCATATCACTGCTGCTCATTCTGCTGAACAGCTTCACGACCGTGATTGTGGTTCTTGCGGGCTGGCAGGTGATCAAGGAGCGCGTGGCGCAGTATTTCGCGGCGTTTCTATTCCTATCCGGTTTCATGA
>JBKJPI010000482.1:0-3731 GCA_046595235.1 Burkholderiales bacterium
CGCCGTCCGGACTGGCATTGACGTGCGTGATCTCGAGCCGGTCCGCCTTGCCGATCATCCGCTCGAAGATGTCGCCGCCTCCGATCACCATGATCTCGTCGACGCCGCGCCGCTCGGCATCCTTCCGGGCAAAGCCCATGGCCGCGTCCATGCTATTGGCCAGCACCCCGCCCGGCACGACCAGACCGAGATCCTTGGTCATCACGATATTGGTACGTCCCGGCAGCGGCTTGCCGATCGACTCATAGGTCTTGCGGCCCATCACGATGGGGTGACCCATCGTCAGGCTCTTGAAGAGCTTGAGCTCGTTCGGCAAGTGCCACGGGATCCGGTTATTGGCGCCGATGACACGATTCCTGGCCATGGCGACGATGAGGGAGATGCGGGGCTGCCGGCTCGCTGCAGGCGCCTCGCCTGCGCTACCGTTCATACAGCGATGGGCGCTTTGATGAGCGGATGCGGGTCGTACCCTTCGAGTGTGAAGTCTTCGTACGTGAACGCGAAGAGATTTTCAACCTTCGGATTGAGCTTCATCAAGGGCAGGCTGCGCGGCTCGCGCGAAAGCTGCTCTCGCGCCTGGTCGAGGTGATTGAGGTAGAGATGCGTGTCGCCAAACGTGTGGACGAAATCGCCTGGCTTCAGCCCGCACACCTGCGCCACCATCATCGTAAGCAACGCGTAAGAAGCGATGTTGAAAGGCACGCCCAGGAAAATGTCAGCACTGCGCTGATAGAGCTGACACGACAGCCGACCGTTGGCGACATAGAACTGGAAGAAGGCGTGGCATGGCATCAGGGCCATCTTGTCCAAGTCCGCAACGTTCCAAGCGGAAACGATCATGCGCCGCGAGTCGGGATTGCGGCGGATCTGTTCGAGCACCTGTGAGATCTGATCGATGTGCCGGCCATCGCGTGCGGGCCACGATCGCCACTGGTAGCCGTAAACAGGGCCCAGCTCGCCCTTGTCGTCAGCCCACTCGTTCCATATCGAGACGCCGTGTTCTTTGAGATAGGCGACGTTCGTCTCGCCTTTCAGGAACCAGAGAAGCTCGTGAACGATCGACTTGAGATGAACTTTCTTCGTCGTGAGGAGCGGAAAACCCGCGCTCAAGTCGAAGCGCAGCTGTGCGCCGAAGATGCTGAGCGTTCCCGTTCCGGTGCGATCGCTTTTGCGGGCACCGTCGTTAAGAATTTGACGCATGAGATCGAGGTAGGGCTGCATGCAGCCATTATAATCCGCGTCTCCTTTGCGCCAGACTCGAGCTCGTTAATGCTTGCAAAACTCGTACAACATCGCTTGCCACTTGCGAAGGCTGACGCCGAGCGCGCGTCTCACGTGCTGGTGATCCTCCAGAAAACGGGCGCGCTTGCGAACCAACGCGATCTTCCGAACGTGCAGGCGCTCGAAGCCGCGCTGAAGCGGCGCCGTAAGAAGTTTGAAGACCTGGCGAAAACACCCGTCACGACCGACCTCGGGGGCACGCGTGTTTCGTGGACGATGGACGATAGCAGCCGTTCGGTTTTCGAGCGGCAGACGGCCGTTCGCAAGGCACTCCAGCCACTGCTCAGCGAGAACCCTCGGGAACTGACGATTGTGTTGACGGGTGAAGCGAAGGCGAAGGCATCTATCGCGCCGCTCGCGGTATTTGCTGCATGGGTCAACGGGACGCGCCTTCCCGCGCGCAAGAAACAGGCAGACGATGAGCCGCTGCGTGTCATACACGTTTTCGGCCACCACGATAAGGGCGCGTATGCAGCAGTTGAAGCGCAGGCCGCGGGCAACGTGTTGTGCCGCGAGCTCACTGTGCTGCCTCCGAATGAGCTCACGCCCGGTACTTACCGGCACCGCATTCGCAAGCTGGCCCGGGCCGAGCGCTGGGTGATCGAAGAATTCGACATGGGGCGGCTGCGAAAAATGGGCGCAGGGGCTTTTGTCGCAGTCGCGCAGGGCAGCGATGTCGACGATGCGGCAATCGTTCGCCTGTCGTACCGCCCACGCGGTGCCAGAAAGAAGATCGCGCTCGTCGGTAAGGGCATCTGTTTCGATACCGGCGGCCATAACCTCAAGCCCGCGAAGTACATGGCGGGGATGCACGAGGACATGAATGGCTCCGCGGTCGCACTCGGCATCCTCACCGCAGCGTCACGTGCGCGTCTGCCGATTACGATCGATTGCTGGCTTGCGCTTGCGCAAAACCACATCGGCCCGCGGGCGTACAAGCAAAACGACATCGTGACTGCGCTGAATGGCACGACGATCGAGATCGTGCACACCGATGCTGAAGGTCGCATGGTGTTGGCCGATACCCTGACGCTCGCCGCGCGCGAAAAGCCCGAGCTCATCATCGACTTTGCGACGCTCACCGGCAGCATGCACGTGGCGCTCGGCGATCGCTACAGCGGAATCTTTGCGACGAGTGGCGCGCTTGCAGAGCGCGCGCTCGCAGCCGCGGCGACTGCCGGCGAGCGCATCTGCGTTTTCCCGATGGATGAGGACTATGACGAAGCCCTCGACAGCACCGTCGCGGACGTGAAGCAGTGCACGCTCGATGGCGGCGCCGATCACATCCTCGCCGCGAGGCTGCTGAAGCGGTTTACCGAGGCGCGCCCATGGATCCATATGGATCTCTCTGCCGCGAGCGCCAAAGGCGGGCTCGGCGCAGTAGCGAGTGACGTCACAGGCTTTGGTGTCGCTTGGGGATACGCCCTCTTAAAATCGCTCGCGTGAGCTGAACCCGCTAAACTTACGCTCTGATTCAGCGAGGTTTTCACATGTCCGGCAGCACGCTCGGCAAGCTCTTCACCGTCACCTCTTTCGGCGAAAGCCATGGCCCCGCCATCGGCTGCGTCGTCGATGGCTGTCCGCCTGGACTCACGCTGTCCGAGACCGATATTCAGCCCGAGCTCGATCGCCGCAAGCCCGGGACTTCGCGTCATGTAACGCAGCGCCGCGAAGAAGACCGCGTCGAGATTCTCTCGGGTGTCTTCGAAGGACGCACGACCGGCACACCGATCGGATTGCTCATCCGCAACGTCGACGCGAAGAGCAAGGATTACTCGAAGATCAAGGACATGTTCCGCCCGGGGCACGCCGACTATACGTATTGGCAGAAATACGGCATCCGCGATTATCGTGGCGGCGGCCGGCAATCGGCGCGTGAGACCGCGGTGCGCGTTGCCGCCGGCGCAATCGCGAAGAAATGGCTCGCCGAGCAGCACGACATCATCATCCGGGGTTTCATGTCGCAGCTCGGCCCGATCGAAGTACCTTTCAAGTCATGGGACGGCGTTTACGACAACCCGTTCTTCGTCGCTGACGCAGCGTTCGTTCCAAGGCTCGAAGAGTTCATGGACCGCTTGCGCAAATCGGGTGATTCGGTGGGTGCCAGAATAACGACGATCGCGTTCAACGTTCCTGTCGGTTGGGGCGAACCGGTGTACGACAAGCTCGATGCCGACCTGGCGTACAACATGATGAGCATCAATGCCGTAAAAGGCGTGGAAATCGGCGCTGGTTTTGCTGCCGTGACGCAAAAGGGCACCGAACACTCGGATGAAATGACGCCCCAGGGTTTCCTCACCAATAATGCAGGCGGGATTCTTGGCGGCATATCCACGGGTCAGGACATCATCGTGAACGTCGCGGTCAAACCGACCTCGAGCATTCGCCTCACGCGCCATACGATCGATGTCACCGGTGCCGCGACGACGATCGAAACGCACGGACGCCAC
>JBKJPI010000512.1:0-4245 GCA_046595235.1 Burkholderiales bacterium
CACACGCGCTGCGGCTCTTGTATCGGCCGCCGACGCGGCGATGTATGAGGCAAAGAAGTGCGGGCGCAACCGGCTCGTGGTCAGTGGCGATGAGCCGGGGCCGAAAACGGTCTGAGACGCCTGTAACGGTTCCCGGGTTACTCAGGCATTGATAAAGCGGGCGACTTCCTCCAGCACAGGCGCGCTCCGGCGCAGCGGCGGGGCAAGAGCGCCGACCAGCCGGATGTGTCCGATCCCCGGGTATGCAATTTCGCGCACTGCGACGCCATTGGCGCGAAGTCTGGCGGCGAGCCGCGTGACGTTGCCCGGGTCCACCACGTTGTCGTCCGTGCCCGTGATGAGCAGCGCAGGCGGATCGTCCCGCGTAACGAAATGGATCGGCTGCGTCGTGATGGGTGTATCCGGAAATCCGAAAACCTGCTTCGAGACGGGGCCTGTCAGCGGCAGGAAATCGTAAGGTCCGGCCAGGCCGATGAGGCCACGGATCGAGCGCCGCTCGACTCGCGCGTCCCGCAGATATTGCGCATCCAGCGCGAGCATCGCAGCGTTGTAAGCGCCGGCCGAATGGCCCATCAGGAAAATGCGCTGCGGATCTCCACCAAGACGTGCCGCGCTCTCGGCCGTCCAGCGTACCGCCGCGGCGCAATCGTGGAGGAAGTCCGGGAAACGCACTTCCGGGTATAGGCGATAGTCCGGAATCACGGTCACGAAACCCTGTGACGCGAGCGCCTCTCCGGCAAAGACGTAATTGCCGCGCTCACCCATATTCCAATTGCCGCCGTAAAAAAACACGACGACCGGCGCACCGTTGTGCGCCTGCGCCGGCTCGTAGACGTCGAGAAGATGGCGGGCGTTATCGCCGTAAGCGATATCGCGCGTCCGCCGGTACGTGTCAGACGGTACGAACGCATTGACGGCGCTGAAGGCGGAGCACCCGCCGAGCAGCGCGGCGCCGCCGGCGAGGGCCGCACGGATGAAGTTGCGGCGGGGAACGTGGGAGAGGCTCATGAATGGCAGATTCTTGGGGTAATCAGAGTGAACGAGCGAACGACACAATTGGATGCACGAGTCGTCTTGCGTGAATCATGCCGTGACAGTTGAGCCAAGGGACGTCCGGGGCCCCACAGCCTCGGGGCGAAGGCGATTTCGCTCGTCGATGCTCGGCTTGAGGGCGCAGCTATCTCGGCAGAACGCGGAGCTGTGCCGCATCGACTCCGATATGAACGCGCTGCCCGGGCTCGTAGACGGGCTCGCCGACGTGATGCGGCTGGTCGGCGGTGAGCTTTTCGTTGTTCACAGTAACGACATAGCGTACGAATTCGCCGACGAACTCACGCTCGAGCACGACTCCGTCGAGCCACGCGTGACGGCCGGCATCGGACGTGGCCGACAGCAGGAGTGAGTGCGGGCGCACGGCAATGTCGGCGTCACCCGGGGCCACGCCGATGTCAGGCAACGCGATACGCCCGATGACGCGCGAGTCGAAAATCGCTCCGCCGTCGGCCGTATGCTCGATGCGACCGGGCAGAAGGTTGATGCTGCCGACAAAGGTCGCGACAAAGCGATTCGCCGGATTGTCGAAAAGCGCCATCGGCGTGCCGATCTGCTGGATGACGCCTTGGTCCATCACCGCGATCCGGTCCGCGGTGGTGAGCGCTTCTTCCTGGTCGTGCGTCACAAAAATCGTCGTAAGGCCGAGCTTCCGCTGCAGTGCCTTGATCTCGGTTCGCATCTGCACACGCAGCTTCGCATCGAGGTTCGAAAGCGGCTCGTCGAGCAGGAGCACCTGGGGCTCGATCACTATGGTGCGCGCAAGTGCGACGCGCTGCTGCTGTCCTCCGGAAAGCTGGCTCGGCCGCCGGTCGCCGAATTCGGAAAGATTCACGAGCGCAAGCGCTGCACGGACCTTGTCCGTGATGACGTTCTTCGGAAGCCTGCGCTCCTCGAGGCCGAATGCGACGTTCTGACGAACCGTCATGTGCGGCCACAGCGCGTAGTTCTGGAACACCATCCCCACGTTTCTGCGCCATGGCGGCACGTCTGAAACATCGACGCCGTCGATGAGGAGCCGTCCCGACTGCGCAGGATTGAAGCCTGCGATCAGCCTTAGCAGTGTGGATTTTCCCGAGCCCGAAGGTCCGAGAAGCGCAAAGAATTCACCGGGCTCGATGACGAGATTGATGTCGCGAAGCACGACCGTCTTGCCGTAGCTCATCGCGATGTTCTGCGCTTCGACCCTGACTTTGTTTTGCATGTTCAGATTTGCCGATCGAGATCCGCCGCTCGATTGCGGAGGAACCGGTGCGAAAGATACGTGCCCAGTGCCACGATCAACACGGCGAGCACCCCGAGCGCCGCGCCGGGGCCGCGTCCTGCCGCGGACTGCATATAGAGATAGATGCCGTACGACATCGGGGCGGAGCTCTGGGAGGTCGTCAACATGATCGTTGCCGACAGCTCGACGGCCGCGGTCATGAAGCTCGTGACGAAGCCGGCAAGCATGCCGCCCGCCATGAGCGGCACGACGATTCGGCGGATGGTGCGCTGCTTTGTCGCGCCGAGGTTCTCAGCCGCTTCTTCGAGAGAAACGTGAAGCTGCTGCAGCGCGGCCATGCACGAGCGCAGCGCGTAGGGAAGACGCCGCACCGAATAGGCGATCACCAGTACGATCCAGGAGGACGTCAAGAGCTCGCCAGTGAACGGGATTTCCACGGCTCTGAACGTACGCAGATAGCCGATCGCCAGCACCACGCCCGGAATGGCGAGCGCGGCGCTCGCCATGAAATCGAGTGAATGCCGGAAAGGCAGCCGCGTCCGAAGGATGAGATAGGCGATGGCCGTGCCGAGTATCACGTCAACGAGCGCGGCGAGACCGCAGTACAGCACCGTGTTCCAGATCATCATCGGCGAGTCCCGCACGACAGTTGCGTAATGCTGCATCGTGAAGGCATCGGGCAGGACGCTGAAGCTCCACACCTTGGCGAAAGAGAGCAGCAGGATGCCGATGTGCGGCGAGAGCACGAGCAGCAGCACGAAGATAATCCAGGCGTAGGCAAAGATGCCCTGCCACGCGCCGAGCTTCCGCCGCGCGAGGCTCGAGCCGCCGCGCTGCAGGCTCGCGTAGTCGCGCCCCCGCAAGGCGAGGGCAGAGGCCCACAAGGCAAACAGCGAGAAGCCGATCATGAGCACGCTGATGACGTAGCCGATCGGATCCTCGATCCCCACTGATGTGATGCGAAGATACGCCTGCGGCGCGAGCATGTTGGTGACGTTGAGCACGAGCGGCGTGCCGAGGTCGTCGAAGACTTTGACGAACACCAGCGACGCGCCTGCGACGTAACCCGGCATCGCGAGCGGAAAGACGATGCGCCTGAAAAGCCGGAAACCGCTGGCCCCGAGGTTCTGCGCGGACTCCTCCATCGCACTGTCGATGTTGGACAACGCAACCACGAGATTCATGAGAATGAAGGGAAAGTAGTGCAGCGCCTCGACGAAGATGACGCCGTTCAGGCCCTCCATGATCGGGATGCCGAACCCGAATGCGTCCTGCAGGATCAGGTTAACGGAGCCGCTGCGCCCGAAAATGAGCTGCATCGCGACCGCGCCCACGAAAGGCGGCATGATGAGCGGCAACACCCCGAGCGTCTGAATCAGCAGCGCACCGCGAAACTGGAAACGCACGGTGAAGTAGGCGAGCGGCACCGCGATGAGCGTCGCGAACACCACCGACATGCCCGCGACGTAGAGGCTGTTCCAGAACGACTCCTGCATGAGCGAGATCTGGAAGAACGACTCGAAGTGCGAAAGGGTGAAGCCGCCCGCGGGCTCGGTGAAGGCGACATAGATCACGGTCACCACCGGCACCACGAGGAACGCTGCGAGGAACGCCGCGATCAGGATCGCGACCGCCGCCTGCGCGGGCGTGTAGCCGCGCAGGCGCGCGGGCGCCGCGCTCATGTTTTCCCCTCACCCCATCCCTCTCCCCGCGTGCGGGGCGAGGGTGTATAACGCTGGTTCACGCGGCCATGGCGTTCAGCGCGCCATCGACGCAGCCTGCGTCGCAAGCTCCTGCGCGCGCGCGTAGTTCTTGCGGGCGACGCTGTTCCAGTATTGCTCGAGGCCGGTAATCTCCTTCGTCTTGGCAGCGTCACGCTTGGTGTCGCGAAAGAGCGCGAGAAACGCCTTGTCCTTCACCTTGTCTGCTCCGACGAGCGGTGTGAACGCGAGCTCGCGGGCTTCATTCAG
>JBKJPI010000561.1:0-3046 GCA_046595235.1 Burkholderiales bacterium
CTGAATGAACGGTACGAAGTTTTCCTGCGGCAGCGAACGGCCTTTTGCGCTGACGATGCCGGCGGTGACGGTGTTCTCGAAACCGAACGGTGAGCCGATCGCGACGACCCATTCCCCAACGCGCAGGCGATCCGGGTTGCCAAAGCGCACAAAAGGAAGCCCGGTAGCATCGATCTTGAGAAGCGCGATGTCGGTGCGACGATCCGAGCCGATCACCTTTGCCTTCAACTCCCGCTTGTCGGTGAGCTTCACTGTAATCTCATCGGCGGCTTCGACGACGTGAGCGTTGGTGAGAACGAACCCATCGGCGGTAATGATGAATCCCGAGCCGAGCGATTGGGATTGAAACTCGCGCGGGGTCTGGCCCTGCCCTTGCCCCGGACCCGGCTGCGGCATGAAGCGCCTGAAGAATTCATACAAGGGGTCGTCTTCCGGAATATTCGGTAAGCGCCCTGCCATCGGGTTGCTGCGCGCGGTCTGCGTGGTGCTGATATTGACGACAGCTGCGCCTTGTTTTTCTACGAGGTCCGTGAAATCTGGAAGCTGCGCGGCAAGCTGCAGCGGTACGAGCAGCACCAGCGCCAGAACATAACGTTTCAGCATGAACACCTTGGCAACTCCTGTTTCAGTTCTTGAAAGCCGCGCTAACGCGGCGATTTGTTATTGCAGCGCGGCCGTGGCCGGCTTTAACTCGAGTGAATCACCGATGCGGATAATCGTCGCCTGCGGCGCTTCTCCGAGCACCGTGACGACGTGGTTGCCGTGGGGCCGGGTGTAGATGTTGACCGCGCCTTGATGACTCATCGATTGCACGGGCAGCGTTGCAGGCATCGGTTCGATGAAGACGGAGACAGCAGCCAGCCCATCTGAAAATACGATCTGCGACACGGCGCGGTTGCGCCCGCCGATAGAGCGCTTCGCCTCCATCATTTTGCGAAAACCAGGCAGCGAGTTTGTCAGCACCCAGCCGGTGTCGGCCGGCGTTGCCGCGGTGGGGCTGAAACCTGACCGATCGATTCGCCAGTTCTGCGCGCGGCTTTTTTCCGCCCACTTCGACTTCACGCGCTCACGGCTGAACGTGCCGCCGATCGTGAGCTGCGTAAACGCAAACGATTCCACGGGTTCGCTCTTGTCGCCAATCGTCTGCGCGCGCAGCGGCAAGCCGGATGCGAGCTCGGCGCAGAATCGCCGCCCGTAGCGCAGGTTGTCGCGCGGCACGAGCGAAATCCACTGGCAGTCGTAACCGGCAGTCCGGTCGACCTCGCCTTTACGGATGTCGTAACTCTCGCTGATGCCGCCGATCGCTTCGGGCACCAGTGCCGGGAAATTACGGCTGCTGCGGTTACGCTCCTCGATCAGCACGGTTTTCGCGACCGGGAGATAGCACACAACCTGATCGTTGCTGCGAATGACCTCGCGTGGCGGACCGTCGAGCGTTTCCAGCTTCTCGAACTCGCCGCCGGCGGCATTCACAAAGTGAACAACGCGCGACGTTTCGACCTGATTGCGGTGCTGATAGACGATGGTGCCGCTGTAATTCAATTGGCGTGAAGCAGCTGCCATTTTCTTCAGCCATGCGACGCCTTCGAGATTTGGCGTGCTCGGCGCAGCGGTGAGCGGGCTCGCCGGCGCCGTAGCAGTCTCACCCGCCTGGGCTGCGCCGGCAGCACCGAGCAGCACGATGACGCAAATGCGCGCGGCGGCCAATCTATCGTACATGCAAGCCTGGCTAGCGTCCGTCGCCCGGTCGCGTGGACACGGTGCGGATGTAAGGAGCAACCCCCTGGAGCGCGGTACTCGGTGAGAAGCCTTCGTGCGCGAGCAGATACTCGTTCATGCGGCCGTCGCTCGGCTCGCTCTTAAGTGCCTGGCTGACTGGGACGACAGCCTGCTGACCGGCCCTGTCGCGCTGGCTCGCTGCGATCTGACCCGACATTTCCGATGTGGTGGGCCCGAGCGCCACCCACGCAACCAATGCCGCTGCAGACAAGGATGCCGCGGCGGAGAGGGCATAAGCAGCTACGCGCCGCGGCTTGAGACTTGCACGCTGCGGGGCAAGGACAGTGGGCTCGGCGCCCAGCCGTTTTGAGAAACCTTCATTGAAGCCCGATGAGAGCAACGGCTCGTTCCGCAGCGCGTCGCCGATCAGATGGAATTCATCCCAGCGTTCACGCAGCTGCCCGTTATCTTTCAGGCCTGCGATTTCGCGCTGCGCCTCGTGATCCTCGAGCTCTCCATCCATCAGTGCGGATATGCGGTCCATCTCACCATCTCCTGTCTTTGCGCGTACCGATCAACGGCCTCAACTGTTCCGCAACCGCTTCTCGAGCGCGGAAAATCCTCGATCGCACCGTTCCAATCGGACAATTCATGATATTCGCGATGTCCTCATAGGAGAGGCCTTCAATCTCGCGCAGGGTGATCGCCGTTCGTAGCTCTTCTGGCAGTTGTTCCAGTGTTTGGTTCACGGTTTCCGCGACCTGCCGGCTCATCATCTCGTTTTCCGGCGTGTTGAGATCGCGTAACTGGTCCCCGTCTTCGTAGCCTTCCGCTTCCTCGCTGTCGATCTCGGTGGTCGTCGGCGCTCGTCTGCCCATCGCCACCAGGTAATTTTTCGCAGTGTTGATGCCTATGCGATACAACCAGGTATAGAACGCACTGTCACCCCTGAAAGTGGGGAGCGCCCGGTATGCCTTGATGAAGGCTTCCTGGGTTACATCTTCCACTTCCGTGGAGTCGCGGATGAAGCGCGAAAGCAGGCGCGCAAGCTTCCTCTGGTACTTGCTGACCAGCAGTTCGAAGGCATGCTTGTCGCCGCGCTGCGCGCGCTCGACCAACTGCTGATCGATCTCGCGATCGCTCATCGATTCCGTCCCTGACAGCGTTTTTATCCAATTCGGGCGGCGGTTCCGGCCGGGACAAAAGGCCAGAGTATAACTGCCCAGCCGAAGGGCGTGACACGCGCCAGGAGCGGTCGTCACTGCAACTGACCGGCATCAATGGATTAAGTTCAGTCGGCACGTGCCTACGCGCCCAAAGGCAGGAG
>JBKJPI010000654.1:0-4735 GCA_046595235.1 Burkholderiales bacterium
AGCGAATCGATATGCGGCGTCTTGATCAGCGGATTTTCAAACCCGTTGCAATCGGCACGCTGCTGGTCGGAGGTGATGAGGATGATGTTGGGGCGCTTTGCAGTCATACGATATCCAGTGAGGGTAGACCGTGAAGGTTGCAATCGTACCGGACGGACGGGTCCAGGTTGAAGTGATGTGACAGCGATTAAGAACAGGGATCTTTACGGATCAACCGCGCCGCGCCGAGAATTATCCCTTGCGCAGCAGCTCGACGGTGCGGAAGGGCTCGAGGGTGTCCATGTCGGCGACCGTTTGTGTTTGACGGTCCCACTTGAAAAATCGCACGACGATCCGGTCCAGGGTGAAGTCAGCGATTAAGAAACCGTTCTGCTCGACGGCCCCAAGCAACTCATCGAACTTGACGCCGTTGGGCACTTGCGGAACCATGCCGCGCCGTCCGGACGGCCAGCCCACCCCGGTCCCCAGCGGCCCTGCAAGGATCGAGTGCACGGGGTTTGCGGACAGGTCGATGCTCCCCGTCGCCTGCATGCGACCCTGCGCGATTGCGTGCAGGTCGCCGCTTATGAACAGTGGAATACGCCCCTTCATGCCCGAGGCCGCCTGCACCAGCCGGTCGTGCTGCGATCGCCAACCACTTTGCCAATACGGTTTGGGAATGGCCACGGTGGGCTTGCCGCCGCTCTCCATGTCCGCGTACCACTCACCCCATTTGCCTGCAGTCCATCCGATCGGCGTGGAAGGCACATTGATCACATGTGCGACGCCCGGCGCCTGCATACGATTCACCAGCCAATTCTCGACCTCGGGAGGCACGAATCCCGCGCTGGGCCCCGTCAGGGTCAAATGGCGCCGACAGTCATACATCAGCATCTCGACCAGCGTGCCAAAACGCAGGGTTCCGAAGCTTTCTGAAATGTGGGCGGGAAAGCGGTCGCCGGCGGAACTACTTGCGAGGCCCGTCGGCCGGCCAGCGTCAGCCAGAAATTCCGGATAGTAGAGCTCTTGCGTCGCTCGCGCGGCATTCAGGTTGAACCAGTCCGGGGGGAAGGTCACCAGCTTGTCATCGGCTTCGTCGTTATCAAAATGGTCGTGATCGTCCTGAAAAAAGAACACTGGTACTGAACGGCAATACGTCCGGTAAAGGTCAGCGATCTGTGGACCCACCGCGCGCTTCAGCACACGCTCGTTGGCCGTTCCCAATACCGGCAACGCACGGTCGAAGCGACCCGCATAACCCACAGCTGCCGCGTTGCTGCCGCTCCGGCTACTCGAGCGCTGGTCCCAGTAAACGTGATCCCCGATCGCCACCAGCGCATCGGGATCGAATGACAATGCACGCTGGAGAAGCCGGATCCGCATCGGGATCGGCAGAAACCGCTTCGAGACGTCGTGGCCGCCGGCACACGTGTAGATAAGCGCTCGAAAAGACCTGGGAGAATCTTCGGGGGGCGGGAAGGTCTTGAGCGGCCAGGAATCACATAGCGCGTTACCCGCTGCATCCAGCAACACGCACTTGTAACGGTGTGCCGGCGCAAGCCCGCCGGCGTGAAAAGTCCAAAACATTCCTTCGGTATCGGTTTCGCGCCCGCGAAAGCGCCGCCCGCCGACGTTCAGCCAGGGTGCAGCCACGAGCGGCTTCCAGAACGAAGCCTTGATGAGAATGTTCTGATGGTCGACCGTAGGAAGCAGATGCTCCACCACACCCGGCGACCAGCGCGGCAGATCCGCCGCCCTATGTGCTGACCCGACATTGAGAGGCAGCGCCGCAAGGCCTGCGGCGGTGGTCGTTGCGAGAAACTTTCTTCTATCCACGGTGCAATACTAGTCTGCGGATACGGCGAACGGAAATAAGATCAGCGTGTCGTTTCAGGAGCTCGGTAATCCGAGAAATGTTGCCCTGCCCTTGTTAACAGAGGCGCCTGGCAGTTAACCGCCTTTCCATCAAGCCCCTATTGGCAACTTCAACCCTTCGTGTGAGGCGACAAAGCCCAGTGACTCGTAAAAGCGTATTGCATCCGGGCGTTCTTTATCTGACGTCAGCTGTATGAGACGACAACCTCTTATTCGTGCCCGCTCGATGGCCCATTCGAGGAGCTTGCGCCCGACGCCGCTGGAGCGAACCGACGGATCGACACGCACCCCTTCGATCAATGCACGCCAGCTTCCCCGGTAAGTGATGTATGGAATGAAAGTCAGCTGAAGTACGCCGGCAACCCTGCCATTCATTTCAATCACGATGAGCTCGTTGTTCGGATCGCAGCCGATCGCCTCGAACGCGGTGTAGTAGCTGAGGGGTAAAGGCGTGACGTATTCCTCCCGCTCGGCGCCCAGAACATCGTCAGCCAGCATGCGGACGATTTCGGGCAGATCGTCGCGAACGGCATGGCGAAAGACGGGCTCAGCGCTTGGCATACGCGGATAAGGGCTTCAACGTCCGGCGAAGCGGCCGGTCTGCAGAGTGTAAGGTCCGGCTCAGGGGGCATCAATCATGCGGCCCCGCAGTCGGGTGGGTGATATACTCCGGGGCGCTTTAAACTGCTGCTTATGCAGCTATAAGTCCCCACCACTCGCCCCTGACATGAAGATTGATACCCAGGCTGTTCGCGCAGAGCCCCACGTAGAGATCGGGACGCTCCTAAAGCAACGCGCGGATGAGATCGTCGATCGCTGGTGCGACGTTGCCCGTGATGGCCTGCCGGCTGCCAAGCGCGCGCACCACGTCGTCTTACGCGACGAGCTGCCCGAGTTCCTGCGGGTGATGGGGCACGACCTCAAAGAGGCCGGGGTCGCCGCTTCGGAGCGCAATCGCAAGACTGCAAGCGAGCATGGTGCGCAGCGATGGGACAGCGGGTGGTCCTTGACCGAGCTCGTGCGCGACTACCAGCTCATGCGTCTCGTCATTCTCGAGTTTCTCGAAGAGCACCTGGGGCGGCCGTTGTATTACCGCGAAGCCATGGCGGTCGGCGTTTTTATAGACGACGCGATCGCCGCGAGCATTAACCGCTTCGTAGCGCATCGGGATGAGAATCTGCATCGCGTCGAGCGCGAGCGCACTGAAAGCCTCAAGGATCTCAGCCGGCGCAAGGATGAGTTCCTCGCGATCCTCGGTCACGAGCTGCGTAACCCGCTCGCGCCGATCCGCAATTCCCTGACGGTGCTTCGCAAGCTCGTTGCGACGGACCACCCCGCTGTGGCGACATCGCTCGACGTGCTCGACCGTCAGAGCCAACAGCTCGGGCGACTTGTCGACGATCTTCTCGATCTTGCGCGCATCAGCCGTGGCGAGTTCGAGCTCCGTAAAGCACGTGTCGATCTTCGGGGCCCGGTCGAGCAGGCGGTGCAGATGTGCGAGGAGCAGATTGCCAAATATCGGCACACTTTGCACCGTGCGATCTGCGAAGCGCCGCTGTTTGTGGAAGCCGATGCTCAGCGAGTCGCGCAGATCGCAGCAAACCTTCTCAATAACGCCGCCAAATACACAAAAGAGGGCGGCAACATCTGGCTGACGGTGGCTCACGAAGCCGACAGTGCGGTAATCCGCGTCCGCGACGATGGCATCGGTATCGCATCCGACATGACCGCGCGCGTGTTCGAGCTCTTCGCGCGCGCTGATCCCTCGCTCTCGTCGGGACGAGAGGGACTGGGGATCGGGCTCGCCCTGGTGCAGCGCCTCGTTCACCAGCACGGCGGCGTCATTGCTGCGCAGAGCGAAGGGCCGGGCCGCGGCAGCGAGTTCGTGGTTCGCCTTCCGATCGCGTCAGACTCGCCGGCGACTGTCGACGCGTCGGAACCGATCCTCGTCATCAGCAAGGTCCCGCTCGGCAAGACGTAGGTCTCGGTCGTTTAGCGGCACGAAGGTCGCTTTCAGATCCGGAGCGCCCACGCTCCCGCGCGATTCCCCTTGCCCCTCATATCGCTAACACCTGCCGGTCTTTATTGCGAAGCCGGCGACTTTCACATCGATCCGTGGCGTCCTGTGGGCCGCGCGGTCATCACGCACGCCCACAGCGATCACGCAAGCGGCGGTCACGGTCACTACCTCGTGAGCCAGGCGGGCGAGCACGTGACGCGCAGGCGCGTCGGCAACGCTTCCATCCAGACGGTGGAATACGGCGAAACTGTCGTACTCAATGGCGTGCGGGTGTCGCTGCACCCCGCCGGACACGTGCTCGGTTCCGCGCAGGTTCGCGTCGAGCATCGCGGCGAAGTCTGGGTAGCCTCCGGCGATTACAAGCTGCAGACCGACCCTACATGCACCGCATTCGAGCCGGTTTCGTGCAATACCTTCATTACCGAATCGACCTTCGGCCTGCCGATCTATCGCTGGCGCGAGCCGAAAGACCTTTTCGCCGATGTAGATCAGTGGTGGAAGGACAACCAGGCGGTCGACCGCGCCAGCGTGGTCTACGCGTATTCCCTCGGCAAGGCGCAGCGCCTTCTCGCGAGCATCGACGCCTCCATCGGTCCGATCTACACCCACGGGGCGGTGGAGGGGCTGAATGAAGCCTATCGCGCATCCGGCGTCGCGTTGCCGCCGACTCAGCTCGTTTCAACGATCCCTCGCGGACACGATTTCAGCCGTGCGCTGATCGTCGCCCCGCCTTCAGCGCAAGGCACGACGTGGCTCAAGCGCTTCGGCGATTACGCGGACGCGCTTGAGCCACGTCGTGCCTTGCGCTGAAGGCGGGGCGACGATCAGCGCACGGCTGAAATCGTGTCCGCGAGGGATCGT
>JBKJPI010000693.1:0-4090 GCA_046595235.1 Burkholderiales bacterium
CCGATCCCTACGTCGTGCACCACGGTGCCCTGGGCTCGTTTGCCGTCGTCTACGTGGGCCCTGCGCTGAATGCGGATGAAGTGAAGAAGCGCATCGCCGCGATCGACGGAATGCAACTCGTGCTGAGCCGGGAAGAAGCGTGCAAACGCTTCGAGCTTCCACCTGAGCGTGTCGGCGATATCGTTGTCGTCTCGAGCAAACACGTCGTCATCGGTACTAAAGCGTCGCAGCACGACTTGTCGGGGCTCGACGCGCCCCTGCGCTCACACGGGGGCGTATCCGAGCAGAAGGTGCCGCTGATGCTGAACCGGAAGACGACCGCCGGTTCACGCCCAACGCGCAATTTCGATGTCTTCGACGTGGCCATGAATCACGTCATGCCCTAGCTGGAAACCTTCTCGAGCCTGTGGTCAGGCGATCTTCAGCAGCTTCGCAGCCGTTCCCCCGAGTATTGCAATCCGCTCTTCGTCGGAGAGACTCGGCGTATTCATGATGTGATCGACCGCCTTGTCCTCCCACGGAAACGGATAATCGGTGCCAAGCACGATCTGGCTTGCACCGACATTGGCCGCGAGGTGGCGCAGCGCTTCCGGCGTAAAGATGAGCGCGTCGTAGTACATCTGCTTCAGATACTCCGTCGGCTTCTTCTTGAGCGTGCGATTGCAGCGGTTCGGGAAGGTGATGCAGCCGTGATCTGATCGGTCCATGTACGAGGCGAGATAGCCGCCGCCGTGCGCGGAGCAGATCTTGAGGCCGGGGAACTCGTCGAGTGTGCCTTCGAAGATGAGGTGCGAGAGCGCGATCGTGGTATCGAGCGGGTTGCCGATGACGTTGTCGAGCACACCGTTGCCTTTGAGCCGTCGCGCGAGATCGGGCGTGCCTTGCGGATGCACGAAGACGAGCACACCGAGCTCCTCGCACTTCCTCCAGAACGGATGAAATTTCGGATCCGAGAATTCGTCTCCCCCACAGCTCGCGCCGACGGCCGCGCCGCGCAAACCGAGGTTTTTTACCGCGTGCTCGAGCTGCTGCACCGCGAGCTCAGGGAACTGGAGCGCGACCGACGCGAAGGCTACGAACCGGTCTGAATGCTGCGCGCACAACGCGGCGAGGCCTTCGTTGTTGATCCTGACGACTTCGGAAGCCTTGTCGCGGTCCGCGCTGTACCAGAACGGATTGATGCTCAGCGCTTCCACGTCGATGCCCTGCTCGTCCATCGCACGCAGCCGCTCGTGCGGCACGAGCACGATTCCCGGCTGGTGGTGCTTCGACGCATCCTGTCCGAGCACGGCCATCGCTTCGGGCATGATGCAGTGGGCATGCACGTCGATCGTTCTGACGCGCCTACCCTTCACCTTCACCTCACGCCGCTGCACTACAGGCTTCGCAACGCCGGAATCGGCGGCGGGCGGTGCAGCGAGGCGTGACTGCTCCGCCGCGTCGAGTAACTCGCAACTCGTGAAAAGAACACCCGCCGGCGCGGCGGAAGTTTGCTGGTGCACTTTGAGCTCGGTATTCAACCGCCTCTCCCTTCTGTGTTGTGTGTCCGCCCTGGGTTCCCGGCGCTTATTCTGTAACGCGCGCGAATTTCTGCACGCGCCGCCCGAATCCTGCCTCGGCCGTGTACACGTTGCCCTTCGAGTCGGATCCGAGGTTGTGCAAAGACCTGAATTCGCCGGCCATTCCGCCGACGCGTCCGAACCGGCCGACGGGCTTGCCGTCGGCGCGGCTCATGACCTGCACTTCGCCGTTCGGCGCATCGGCCACGTACATGAAGGTCTGCTGCCGATCGGGCGAGAACGCGATCTCGGCGACGGTCTGCCCCGACCGCGTCTGACGCTCCACAAAAAATTCTTTTACGAACGTGCCATCTTTCTGGAACACCTGGATGCGGTTGTGCCCGCGGTCGCAGACATATACGAGGCCATCGCGGGAAAGGCGCACGCAGTGCACGGCCGGGATGAAGTTTTCCGATGCCGAAGCCGCGGGATCGAAGGGCGGCTGCTTCTCGTCGTTGGGAATTCCGCCGTACGCGCCCCAATGCCGCTTGTAGGCCCCCGTCTTCGCATCGAACACGGCGACGCGCCGGTTGGCATAGCCGTCGGCAACAAACACTTCGTTAGCGGCGAGGTCGGTGTCCATATGGGCGGGGCGTCCGAGCTGCGTCCTGCTGTTGCTGCCTTCAGATTTACCGGCCTTGCCGATCTGCATCAGGAATTTGCCTTCGCGCGAGAACTTGAGAACGTGACCGTCGAGCGGGTCGTTGGCGCCGATCCACACGTTGCCGTCCGCATCGACGTGAAGGCCGTGCTCGTTCTTCGGCCAGTCATAACCCTGCCCCGCGCCACCCCACGCCTGCACGACGTTGCCCGCAGGATCGAACTCGATCACCGCCGGCGCCTGAACGCAGCACTTTGCCTGCGGCGGCTGCTGTGCTGCGGCGAGCTCGGGCTTCGGGATCGATAGCGGGCGATGAAGGATCCAGACGTGATCGCGGCTGTCGACCGCGAGCCCCGAAACCTGCCCCAGAATCCAGTTATTCGGTAACGGTTTCGGCCACGTTGCATCCACCCGGTGCGTGGGCGGCGACGATGCGCTCTGCGGACCGTCGAAGGAATCGGTGGTGGTGCAGGCGGCAAACGCGAGAACGAAAGCGATGCACGCAAGACGCGGCGTTTTCATGTGACCTCTCCCTTAAGATTTCCAGCGCGAACTTGTTATCGCTCAACTCACTACTGTCCGGACGTTGAACGTCCGAGCCGCGATAACTGTTTGAGTTGAAATAAGTAACTCATGATTTTCCTTGGTCTCGATTTGAACTGCGCCCCGTCGATTTGCGATCCTGCGAGGAATTTACTCGCAGGGGGCATGGATGAACTTGGGCAAGCTCGTGTTCGCGCAGCTCACGCAGCATCTGCCGCTGACAACGTTTCGGCGTTGCGTTGCGCGCTATGGCGGCGAGCACAAGGTCAAGAGCTTCTCCTGCCTCGACCATTATTTGTGCATGGCCTTCGCGCAGCTCGCTTATCGGGAGAGTCTGCGCGATATCGAAGCCTGCCTGCGCGCGCAAGCGGACAAGCTCTACCACATGGGCATCAGGAGCCGGGTGTCGCGCAGCACGCTTGCCGATGCCAACGAGGTGCGCGACTGGCGTATCTATGCCGACTATGCCCAGTCGCTCATAGGGATCGCTCGGCGTCTTTACGCCGGGGAAGCCTTCGGCGTCGATCTGAAGGAAACGGTCTACGCGCTGGATGCCAGCACCATCGATCTGTGCCTGTCGGTATTTCCTTGGGCACCGTTTCGCTCGACCAAGGCGGCCATCAAGCTGCACACGCTCCTGGATCTGCGCGGCAACATCCCCACCTTCCTGCACATCAGCGATGGCAAGCTGCACGATGTCAATGTGCTCGACCTGTTGCTGCCCGAGCCCGGGGCCTTCTACATCATGGACCGAGGCTATATCGACTTCGAGCGGCTGCATCGCCTGCACGAAGCGGGCAGCTTCTTTGTCACGCGCGCCAAATCCAATCTCAAAACCCAGCGGCGCTACTCGCATCCGGTCGATCGCAGCACCGGATTGATTTGCGATCAGACTATCGTGCTCACGGGTTTTTACTCCCGCCAGGACTTCGACACGCCACTGCGTCGCATCGGATTCAAGGATCCCCAGACCGGCAAGCGCCTGGTGTTTCTCACCAACAACTTCGCGTTGCCGGCGATCACCATCGCCGATCTTTACCGATGTCGCTGGCAGGTCGAGCTGTTCTTCAAATGGATCAAGCAGCATCTTCGTATCAAAGTCTTCTTCGGCACTTCCGAGAACGCCGTCAAAACACAAATCTGGATCGCAGTCTCGGTCTACGTGCTCGTTGCCATCGTCAAAAAGCGACTCAACCTCTCGGCGAGCCTGTATGAAATGCTACAGATCTTGAGTCTCACTATGTTCGAGCGAATACCATTGGATCAACTACTTAACAAGATCATGGCCGATGACATTCACACGCCTTCGGCTAATCAACTGAATTTGTTCGAATAACATCCGGACACTACTGGTAGAGCCTTACCCTTCGCTGACCGGCTACGCAAG
>JBKJPI010000018.1:0-2535 GCA_046595235.1 Burkholderiales bacterium
AAGAAAGCCGGCCCGCGCGACTGGTCGGATCAGATTCATGCGCTGGTGACCCGGCTCGCGCTCGCCCGTTTCCATCTGCTGGGCACGGCGCTCGGCGGCGGTACGGCCTTCCAGTACGTTCTGGCCTATCCGCAGAAAGTACGCAGTCTCGTCATCGCAAATAGTCACGGCAACGTGACCGACGAGGACTATGTCGCGATGGGGAAACGCATCCGCCCGTCGCCGCAATTTGATGCGCTGCCAGTGGATTTCCGCGAGCTCGGCCCCTCTTATCGGGCAGCGGACCCGGGTGGCGCGGCGCGATGGCTGGCCGTATCACAGGGTAAGTCCCCCGTAGATAGCGCTGCAACCGTGACGACCACGGCGGAGGCAGAGGCGCGATTTACGCTGAAGGCCGAAAGAGCCGTCACTTGGGGGAAGCTCGAAGCGCTCGCAGTGCCGACGCTGCTGATCGCCGGCGATGCCGATCTCTACATGCCGCCTTCAGTGCTGCGCATGTTCGTAGCTCATATGAGCCAGGCGGAATCGGCCGTCATTCCCGAAACCGGTCACTCGTCTTACTGGGAAAGCCCTGAAGCGTTCAACCGCATCGTCCTCGCGTTCATCGCGAAGCATTAGGACGACAACAGTTCAAGGGGGGAACATGGTGACGACGTTCTTCATTTGGCCTGCAGCTCATCCATCAATTGATTGAACGCGGCTGCCAGGTCCTGGAATTCGTCCTTCTTCCTCAGGTGTACACGCCGCGTAACGTTGCCCGCCCTTATCTCCCCGATCACTTTCTTGAGGTGATAGACCGCTCCCGCCGCACGATGCGTAAGCACCAGCGCCCAGACCGCAAGAATTGTCGTGACCACCAGGCTTGCCACGGTTAACGCGAGGCCGAAGACCAGAAGATCACGATGCCGCTGCTCGATCAGCGCCTGGGGCAGCGTCGAGTTTTGCAGAATGAAGGTATAGCTGCCGTCGACGTAGGCGTAATAGAGATAGCCATTGAAAAGCGCGCAGCCGAATGCGCCAAGGATGAACAGGAGAATCAGACGCCCCTGAAAACCGGGCATCAGCCAGAGGTTCTTCTTACTTCTACGATATGGAGCATCCATTTATGTGCACCCGCTGTCGGTGAGCTCGGATCAATTACGGCAATCGCTTGGGACCAGCCTGATGGTACTCGCCGCGGTGCTGCAAACCCAAAGTACTTTGCCGCTAGTCGCGAGGCTGGGCGTCAGCACGATTGTCACGGCGGTGCCAACCGAGGCCGCACTGCCGCTGATGGTGACGACGCCTGCGTCCGTGACGCTGCCGCCGGTGACTCTGCCGCTGATCGTGACCGTGACCCCGACGCCGGCGGCATCCAACGCTGCGTTTTGCAGCGCCATTTCCGTAACGACCGTCTTCAAAGGGCCCGCTGCCACGATCAGTTCCGCGACTTTCGTCCGGACCGTGAAATCCTGGTAAAGGGGTAACGCAACCGCGGCAAGTATGCCGATGATCGTAAGCACGAGCATCAGCTCGACTAACGTGAATCCTTTTTGTATGCGCTTCCGCACTTCTTGCTCCCAACCGTACTGAGTTCTTCAAGTGTGAGCGAGCACGATACCAGCGATGAGGGTGCCATGGCGGTCTGGCTGACCTGCTGCACTTCTACGGCGGCACGCCCGCGGACTTGACCCAGGGCGCCGCGATGCTCCATCGACTGCTGCAGGGTAACGGCTAAACTCCGGCTAGGCAAAGAGCAGCCGGTAACGAAACCGGTCCATCAGTCATGGAAGCGCACATTCAAAGCATTGCACTCGCTTCGTTGCTCGCGTGGGCGAGCGGGATACGGCTGTACCTCGTGCTGTTCGCGCTCGGTATCGGCGCCTACTCGGGCTATGTCGATTTGCCGGTGGGCCTCAATGTCCTGCAGCATCCGTGGGTGATCGGCGCCGCCGGTGTCATGCTGCTGATGGAATTCCTCGTCGACAAGGTGCCGGGGATCGACAGCGCGTGGGACGCCGTTCATACGTTCATCCGCATTCCCGCGGGGGCACTGCTCGCCGCGGGGGCGACGGGGGACACGCTGAGCGCGCTGACGGTCGCCGCCGGCCTGCTGGGCGGCACCCTCACGGCCGGCACGCATCTGACGAAGGCCGGCGGACGTGCGCTGATCAATACCTCCCCCGAGCCGTTCTCTAACTGGGGCGCGTCATTCGCGGAGGACGGACTGGTCATCGCGGGCATCTGGTTCGCGCTAAACCATCCGATCGTGTTTCTCGCAGCGCTCGTTCTCTTCATCGTGCTGATGATCTGGCTGCTGCCCAAGGTGTGGCGCGGTCTGAAAGCGGTGTTTCGCACCTTGCGCAGACCAGCGCGCACCGACCCGTCGACCTGACCGCTGGCAGATCAGGCATGCGCGAAGAAGAGCTGCGGCGGGTTCTGCTGGTCAAAGCGATCGAGGAGAGCGATACCCAGGGCGTGCTGATTCCGCCGGCGGGCCGCGTCGCCGCGTCGCGCGAGGCGAAGCGTACTGTCGGCGACTCCGCGTCGTCACCC
>JBKJPI010000194.1:0-11027 GCA_046595235.1 Burkholderiales bacterium
AACAGCGTCGACGAAACGGTTCTGGACGTTCGCAAGCTGCGAAAGGCCAAAGTGCTCGTGGTCGGCGACGTCATGCTCGATCGTTACTGGTTCGGCGAAGTGGGGCGCATATCACCCGAGGCGCCCGTGCCCGTGGTGAAGATAGATAGAGTCGAGGAAAGACCCGGTGGTGCTGCGAACGTGGCGCGTAACGCGGCCGCGTTGGGCGCGCAGGTGCGCCTACTTTCAGTCGTCGGACGTGACGAAGCGGGCGCGACGTTGAGAAAGCTGTTACGAAGCGAAAGGATCGCAGCGCAGCTCCATGTCGACGCCAATCTCGATACCACTGTCAAACTGCGCGTCATCGGGCGTCGTCAACAGCTTGTGCGGATAGACTTCGAAACTTCGCCGAGCCACGAAGCCCTTGCGTCGAAGCTTCGGGACTTTGCGCGCGTGCTGAGCTCAACCGACGCCGTTATTCTTTCTGACTACGGTAAGGGCGGTCTCACGCACATCGTCAGGATGTTGCGGCTCGCACGGGCCGCGGGGAAGCCCGTCCTCGTTGACCCCAAGGGGGATGATTATTCGCGCTACCGTGGCGCGAGCCTCATCACGCCCAATCGAGCCGAGTTTCGTGAAGTGGCCGGGGGATGGAAGACGGAGAGTGAGCTCACGCGTAAAGCCAACGATCTCCTTCGTCGCCTCCGGATCGGTGCATTGCTCCTGACGCGAAGCGAGGAGGGAATGACACTGTACAGTCGCGGAAAACGACTGCACGTGCCGGCGCAGGCTCGGGAAGTATTCGATGTGAGCGGCGCCGGGGACACTGTCATCGCGACGGTCGCGGTTATGCTCGCAAGCGGTGCGCCCCTGGACGCCGCAGTTCGCGTGGCAAATCGCGCAGCGGGCATCGTGGTGGCGCGGTTCGGCACCGCCGTCGTAACCCCTGAGGAACTGCTGGCTGATGACTGACACGGGCGGATATTCATGTATTACGTCGTAACCGGCGCTGCGGGATTCATTGGCGCGAACCTTGTGCGCGCGCTCAACGCCCGCGGCATCGCGGACATCATCGCGGTCGACAACCTTACGAACGGCGACAAGTTCGCGAACCTCGCGGATTGTGAAATCGCGGATTACATCGATCAGGATGAATTTACAGATATCCTGTCGAGCGAAAAGCTGGACGGCGCCATCGCGGTGATGCTGCATCAAGGCGCCTGCTCCGACACGACGGAACGTGACGGCCGCTACATGATGCGCAACAACTACGAGTACTCGAAGACGCTGCTCGAGTTCTGCGAGGCCGAAGACGTTCCATTCATCTATGCATCGTCGGCGGCGGTGTACGGCGCGCGCACCGGCTTTCGCGAAAGCTCGGAATCCGAAGCGCCGCTCAACGTCTACGGCTATTCGAAGCTCCTGTTCGACCAGGTCGTGCGTCGAAGCGCCGGGGAGCGATCGGCGCAGGTGGTTGGGTTGCGCTACTTCAATGTGTACGGCCCGCGCGAGCGGCACAAGGCGAAGATGGCATCGGTCGCATGGCATTTTTTCAACCAGTACCGCGAAAAGGGCTGCGTAAGTCTTTTCGAAGGCAGCGGCGGCTATGAAAACGGCCAACAGCGACGTGATTTCGTCTCAGTCGAAGACGTGGTCAGGGTGAACCTCTTCTTCGTGGATCATCCGAACCTTTCCGGGATCTACAACGTCGGGACCGGCGCCGCGCAAAGCTTCAACGATGTAGCCGTGGCGACGGTCAACGCGTGCCGCGTTGCAGAGGGTGGGAGCCCGTTGACCCTTCAGGACATGCAGGCGCAGGGTGTCATTCGCTATATTTCCTTTCCGCGAGAGCTCGAGGGCCGCTACCAGAGCTACACGCAGGCGGACACGTCGGCGTTGCGCGCCGCGGGCTATGACCTTCCGTTCCTCACCGTGGAGGCCGGCGTGCCGCGATACTGCGAGCAATTGCTGCAGGTCGATTCATGAAACGCCTCGAAGACTTTGTCGGAAACACGCCGCTCGTGCGTCTCAAGCGGCTGCAGGGCGAAACGAGTAACGTGCTGCTCGCGAAGCTCGAAGGCAATAATCCGGCGGGATCGGTAAAAGACCGCCCCGCGCTTTCGATGATCCGGCGCGCCCAGGAACGCGGTGACATCAAGCCCGGCGACACGCTGATCGAGCCTACGAGCGGCAACACGGGCATCGCGCTGGCGATGTGCGCGGCAATGATGGGTTACAGGATGATCCTCGTCATGCCCGAGCATCTTTCCGTCGAGCGCCGTCAGAGCATGGCTGCGTTCGGCGCCGAGTTCGTTCTCACGCCCAAAGACGGCGGGATGGAAATGGCCCGCGACGTTGCCGAGAAAATGCGCGACGAAGGGCGCGGCGTGATTCTCGATCAGTTCGCGAACCCCGATAATCCGCTCGCGCACTACGAAGCGACAGGCCCCGAAATCTGGCGTGACACCGAGGGCCGCGTCACGCACTTCGTGAGCAGCATGGGGACGACCGGGACTATCATGGGCGTGTCGCAGTACCTGAAAGAGCGGTCCGCTGATGTCCAGATCATCGGTTGCCAGCCGAGCGACGGCTCGCAGATTCCCGGCATCCGAAAGTGGCCGGCTGCTTACCTTCCAAAGCTTTGTGACTGGACGCGTGTCGACAGGATCATCGAAGTCTCCCAGTACGATGCCGAAGACATGACGCGAAAACTCGCAAGTGAAGAAGGCATCTTCGCCGGCATTTCCTCGGGCGGTGCGCTCTGGGCTGCACTCGAAGTATCGAAGGACGTCGAGGATGCCGTTATCGTCTTCATCGTCTGCGACCGGGGCGACCGATATCTTTCGACAGGCGTTTTTCCTGCGTGATGGCAGCCGCCGGCGCCTCGTCGCCGCGTGCGTCGGCGCGTCGGCGCTCTGTGCTGCGGTTTACGCAAGCGCGGCGCGTGAGCTCTCGGTCAGCATCGGCGACCTGAAGGCGCCCGGATTTGCAGCGCAGACGCTGCGCGCGCGCTTTAGTGGCGCGAACCTTCGGGATCTTTCGCTGGACATCGATCGGCTGACGATCGCCGGGCGCACTGTTCGCAAAGCGAGCCTCATCTGCGCAGGGGCCGAGCTCACCGCTGAGCGGATTGCATGCGCGCAAGGCACACTGGTCGCCGGCGAGAAGATTCCGGTCTCGTTTTCATATGTGCCGAGTCGCCGTGAGCTTCTCGTCGAGCTGAAGCCTGCCCCTGACGAGACGTGGCGCATCGCCGGCCGCTTTGACGGCGCAGCCGCGACACTCGAAGCGCGCTTTGAAAACGCACGGCTCGGCCGTTTGGGTCCGTGGCTTCCGCCCGACACGCCAAAGCTTTCAGCCGGCCGCGCAACCGGACTGATTACGATGCAAGGTGAAGCGCTCAAGGCGCGCTTCGATGTCGACGCGCTCGCCTTCGCAGATGCCAGCGGACTTCACGCCGGTGAGAAACTCGTGGCGAATGTCGAAGCCGACGCTGTGGGCAAGGGCGACGACTGGCGCTGGAATGCGAGAGTTACGTGGCGCAGCGGCGAAGTCTTCTGGCAGCCGGTCTTCGTTGCCGGTAAGGGCCAGCGCCTGGATCTCGCGGCGACGACCGCGGGGGGTTTCACGAACGTCTCGAAGGGACGTCTCGAGCTTCCCGGGATCGGCGCCGTCACCTTCAGCGGGCGGTGGAATCATGCAGCCGGCGCTGTCGCCGCCTACGAAGCAACGGCGGCGCGGGTGCGGGTCTCGAATCTTTACGAAGACATCGTGAAGTCGCTGGTGCAGGGCACAGCTATAGCCGATATGCGTGCTGAAGGAGAGCTCGGCTTCCATGTGACAGGCAGCGAAGGCGCGCTCACCGCCGCACAACTCGATCTTTCAGACGTGTCGTTCGAGGATCGTCAGCGCCGCTTCGCGCTTTTCGGATTGAGCGGCCGTGTGCCCTGGCGCCCGACGCAGGAAACGAAGGGCGAGCTTGCGATGAAAGGCGCCGAATTCCTCAAGGTGCCAGTCGGGAGCGTGCGTGCGGCTCTGCGCGTGCGCGGCACGCGGGTGGACATCGATACCATGCGGGTTCCGGTGTTCGATGGTGCAGTCGTGTTGCGTGATTTTTCCGCGCGCATGGCGAGCGATGGCTGGCGGTGGCGCCTGAGCGGAGAAGTGGTGCCTATTTCGATGCCACAACTCACGAGCGCGTTCGGGCTTCCGTCGATGCAAGGCGCGCTCTCGGGCGCCATTCCCGAGTTGCGCTACCGTCGCGGAGCGATGGCAATGGATGGAGCGCTCGCCCTGCGGGTTTTCGACGGACTGGTCACGGCGTCGAGTGTGCAGCTGCTGGAGCCTTTCGGGCGAACGCCCCGACTGCACGCTGACATCGACGTAAAGAACATGGACCTCGATCTGTTGACGAACAAGCTCGATTTCGGAACGATCACGGGGCGCATCGACGCGCGCATCGCAGGACTGGAGCTATCCGGATGGCAGCCCGTGCGCTTCGATGCGCGCATCACGAGCAGTCCAGGCACTTATCCCCGCAAGATCAGCCAGAGAGCGGTGCAAAACATATCGGCGCTGGGCGGCGGGGGCGCCGCAGCCGCGGTGCAGCGCAGCCTGCTGCGCTTCTTCGATGAGTTCGGCTATGAACGGCTGGGAATATCCTGTCGCCTCGAGAACGGTATTTGCGAAATGGATGGCGTCGAACGTGCACCGCAAGGCTACGTAATCGTTAAAGGGGGTGGAATCCCGGCGATTTCGGTCATCGGCTACAATCGCTCGGTCGACTGGCGCGAGTTCGTTGCGCGTCTTAAACGTATCACGCAGGAAAACGTCAAACCGATCATAAAGTAGGGGAGCGCGAGCATGCGCCGCAGCGGGTTATCGATCATCATTGGCATCCTCGGCGCTTCTTCGCTGGGTGCGTGCGTCACGATCAACATCTACTTTCCCGCCGCGGCCGCCGAGCGTGCCGCCGACCGCATTATCGAAGAAGTCTGGCAGTTGAAGCCGGACGCCGGCAAGCCGCAAAGCAGCAAGCCGGCATTGCAATAAAGGACATTGAATGATTACCGCTCATTGGGTACGTGCATGGGCAATCGCGCTGCTGTTCGGATTCGCAGGCGTTGCTTTCGCGCAGGCGAATCTCGAGATCAACACGCCCGCAATCGGCGCGCTCCAGCGCAGCATGCAGGAACGGCACACGCAGATCGCGCCGCTCTTCGCCAGCGGCGCGGTCGGCCTCACGCGAGACGGTAGTGTGGCAGTACGCGACGCCAACGCCGTTCCGCTCGCGCAGCGTGCGCAGGTGAACGGCCTGGTGGCGGCGGAAAACCAGGATCGCGCGGCGCTCTACCGTGAGATCGCGCAGGCAAACAAGCGCCCGGAATGGGAAGCCGACATTCGCAGCACCTTTGCGCAGCGCTGGATCGATCGCGCGCAGGGGGGGTGGTATTTTCAGAATGCGAGCGGCGTCTGGACGCGTAAGTAGGTTGAAGGGTCGTTAGTTGTCTCCAGTTCTCGTCTTCGACATCGAGACCGTTCCAGACGTCGCGGGCATTCGCAAGCTCCGCGACGTCGACCCCGCAGTAACCGATGCCGCAGTGGCCGCCATGGCCTTCCAGCTCCGGCGGCAGGCAGTCGGGCATGATTTCCTGCCGCTTCACCTTCAGCGGGTCGTCGCCATCTCCTGCGCGCTTGCCGACAGCGATTCATTTCGCGTGTGGTCGATCGGCGGTAACGGCGAAACCGAAGGGGAGATCATTCAGCGTTTCTTCGACGGCATCGAGAAATACACGCCGCAGCTCGTGTCGTGGAACGGTTCCGGATTCGACCTGCCGGTGCTTCATTACCGCGGTTTGATCCACGCCGTGCGCGCGCCGCGCTATTGGGACACCGGCGACAACGACCGCGAGTTTCGCTACAACAACTACATCAGCCGTTATCACATGCGTCACTGCGACGTCATGGATCTCCTTGCGCTTTATCAGGGCCGCGCTGTGGCGCCGCTCGATGAGATTGCGCAGCTGCTCGGTCTGCCGGGCAAGCTCGGAATGGACGGCTCACAGGTGTGGGATGCTTATCTTGCCGGTCGCATCGCAGACGTCTGCAACTACTGCGAAACCGACGTCGTGAATACGTATCTGGTCTTTCTGCGTTTCCAGGCGATGCGAGGGTCGCTCTCTCAGGAGCAGCACGCCGCGCACTGCCAGCTCGTGCGCGGAACGCTCGAACGCTCGAGCGAGCCGCACTGGCAACTCTTTCTGTCGCGCTGGGGCTCTTGACCCGCGACGCCGCAGCACTGCGGCGTGTTTCAACTACATCGTGAAAATTCGCGACATCCCTGCTGAGCCGCTGCACATCGAGTCCCTCGATCAGGAAGGGCGCGGCATCGCACGCCGCGAAGGTAAGGTCATCTTCGTCGAAGGCGCGCTTCCCGGCGAGAACGTAACCGCGTCGGTTTATCGGAAGAATCGTTCGTTCGAGCTTGCGAACGTGCAGACCGTGCTCAAGCCCGCATCGAGCCGCGTGGTCCCGCGGTGCGTCTACTTCGGGCTCTGCGGCGGCTGCGCGTTGCAGCACGTCAACGTAGCCACCCAGGTCGCCGTCAAGCAGCGCGTGCTCGAGGACGCGCTTTCCCATATCGGCAAAGTGAAAGCGGGCGAGATTCTGTCACCGGTGCACGGCCCCGCGTGGGGTTATCGCCATCGCGCGCGCTTTACCGTGCGCTACGTGGAAAAGAAGGGCGGCGCGCTCGTCGGATTTCACGAAAAGCGCAGCAGCTACGTCGCGGACATGCTGAGCTGCGAGGTGGTGCCTTCGCGCGTGTCGGCGCTGCTGCCGCACTTGCGCGCATTGATTGGTTCGCTTTCATTGAAGCAGCGGGTGCCGCAGATCGAGCTTGCGATCGGCGACGACGCGATCGTGCTGGTTTTTCGTGTGCTGGAGGCACTCCCACCTGCTGACGAAGCGATCGTCCGCGCATTCGCAGACGCGCATCGGGTTTTCATTTATCTGCAGCCGGCGGGGCCCGATACGGCCACGCCGTTCCACCCGGCAGCAGGCGCGGACCTTCACTACGAGCTTCCCGAGTTCGACGTAAAGATCTATTTCGGGCCCACCGACTTCACACAGGTGAACCACGAGGTCAATCGCGTGCTGGTTCGGCGGGCGATGCGCCTCCTCGATCCGCGGCCAGGCGAGCGCATTGCCGACCTCTTCTGCGGCCTCGGTAACTTCTCCTTGCCGATCGCGCGATCAGGCGCGCATGTTCTGGGGGTTGAAGGGAGCGAAGGCCTGGTCGCGCGGGCGCGTGTCAATGCTGCGCGCAATGATCTTTCCGGGAACACCCGTTTCGAAACCATGAATCTCTTCAAGATCGACGCGGAGAAGCTTGCTGGCCTCGGTCACTTCGATCGCATGCTCATCGACCCGCCGCGCGACGGGGCCGCGGAAGTCGTGCAGGCGCTGTCAGATGATGGACCCCACACCATCGTTTACGTTGCGTGCAGCCCGGGAACGCTCGCGCGCGACGCGGGTGTGCTGGTGCACGAGAAAGGGTATGTGCTGGCCGCTGCCGGGGTCGTAAATATGTTTCCTCATACCGCGCACGTAGAATCGATCGCGCTCTTCGTCCGGAAGTAGGCGCGAAAAAAAAGCGCCCCGGGGGGCGCTTTTGACCTTCGTCGAAGGACGCGTCAGTCTTTCTGTCCGGTCAACGCCATCAAGAGGGACAGCAGGTTTGCGAAGATGTTGAAGAGGCTCATGTATACGCCCGTCGTGGCCATGACGTAGTTCGTCTCTCCGCCGTGCACGATCCGGCTGACGTCGTGCAGCAGGAACAACGAGAACACCACGATCACGAGCGTGGAGATCGTCAGCGCCAGCGCCGGGATTTGCAGGAACATATTCGCGATCATCGCGATCAGGAGCGCGATCATGCCGACGAACAGGAACTTGCCCATGAACGAAAAGTCCCGCTTCGACGTTGTGGCGATTCCGGCCATGATGAAGAAGATCGCGCCGGTGCCTACGGCCGCGAAGCCGATCAGCTGTCCGCCGTTCCGAAGCGACAGTGCGACGTTGAGAAGCGGTCCTAACCACCAGCCGAGCAGGAACGTCATACCGAGCAGGAGCGCAACGCCCAGACCGCTGTCGCGGTTCGCGGCGATCGCGAACTGCAATCCGATCACGGCCCCAATCATGACCAGTGAGGCAATAATCGGGTGCTGCATGATGATGCCGCCGGTCGCCATTCCGACCATGGCGCCGATGACTGTGGGAACCATCGTCAGCGCGAGCAACAGGTAAGTGTTGCGGAGGACGCGCTGCTGTTGCAGGCCTATGTGGCCTGCAGCGGGAAAAGTGCCCTGGGGGTGCAGTTCAGGTTGCATGGCCGAGTATTCCTCCGAAAGTTGTGAAATCCGTCACGCGTAAGACTAGCGAATAGGCCTTAAAGTTTCAACGAAAAGCGGGCTTAATTGCATCACAGTATGCTGCCAAGTGCCTGTCTCTGCGTTTTATTTCGTCTAACCCAGGGGTCGCGGCACGTTTGGGAGCTCTAGCGCTCCGGCCGAACGGAAAAACCCAGGCTTGTGGCGGCGCCGCGACGCGGAGGGAAGCTCACGACGTAATTGACGCGCCTGCCGCACTGCTCGACCGTCCACAGTTCCTCAGCGGACTGGCCATCCGGCCGCACTTCAAGCATTTCGGTTGTCGTAATTTTCTGCTGCTTGCACGTGGGATCCGCTTTCCGGGCGAGCTCGAGGACACGCTCGCTTACATCGCGCTGAAGTGCCCGCGGCGCGTTGGACTCGCCGGGAATGCTGGTGCAGGCCGCCAGAAGGAGGAGCGCCGCGCAGCTTAGTCGGGTGCGCATACGCCCCGGGATGATGGCGGAGGCGGTAGGATTCGAACCCACGAGAACCTTGCGGCTCTGCTGGTTTTCAAGACCAGTGCATTCAACCACTCTGCCACGCCTCCTCTTTCGGCCGCATTGTAGCGGAAGCGGAAGTGGGGCTACTTTCGCCGCGTTGGCCTGGGTCCCGTCGAACCGGTCCGACCCGTCGCCGCTTTGCGCAGGTTGGTGTAAAGCTTGGGATTCGCCTTCTTGAGGTAAGACACCACCTCGAAATCGGTGCCACGGGCGCGTTCAAGCGCGATGCCTTCAATATGCACGAGCCGCAGGAGCTCTCGTACCGGCTTCGGCATGCTACGGCCGCTTTCGTACCGGGATCCCCCGCTTTGCGTCACTCCGATGCGGGACCAGAATTCGTGCTGGTTGAGCCGCAGCTTGCGACGGATTTCCCCGGGGTTGCTGATGCGCTCGAATGGTTTCATCGATCTTCTCGTTCACCTGTGCGTTGACCTACGCAATTGACATGGGCGGTATCGGTAGGTTCACGCCTTTCTGCAGCTTCAGCGATGCCGACCGGTCAGAATGCGTCCGGCATATGAAACAGGAGGGGTCGCAATTTTAGCGCCGTCCTGCGGCAACTCGTTTTTCCCTGCGAAATCAACTAAAATCCGGCCTCCTTTCGCTGGCAGTTCTCCCCTTTTTTGCACCATGGCCCTGATCGTACAAAAGTACGGCGGTACTTCCGTCGGCAGTCCGGAGCGCATCAAGAATGTCGCGCGTCGCGTTGCCCAATGGCGCGCGCGCGGCGACCAGATCGTTGTCGTCGTGTCCGCGATGGCGGGGGAGACCAACCGTTTGATCGGGCTTGCAAAGGACATCCAGAGCTCACCTGATCCGCGCGAGCTCGATGTCATGGTCTCGACCGGGGAGCAGGTCACGATCGCGCTCCTAGCGATGGCGCTCCTGGAGCAGGGCATCAAGGCGCGGAGTTACACCGGCGCGCAGGTCAGAATTCTCACTGACGGCGCACACACCAAGGCCCGCATTCTCTCGATAGACGAAGAAAACCTGCGCCGTGATCTCGACCAGGGAATGGTGGTGGTCGTTGCGGGCTTCCAGGGCGTTGACGAGACGGGGAACATTACGACGCTCGGCCGCGGCGGCTCCGACACGACCGGCGTTGCGCTTGCCGCGGCTTTAAAGGCCGACGAATGTCAGATTTATACCGACGTCGACGGCATCTACACCGCAGACCCGCGCATCGTCCCTGACGCGCGACGGCTCGCCACCGTCACGTTCGAAGAAATGCTCGAGCTCGCGAGCCTCGGTTCCAAAGTGCTGCAGATTCGTTCGGTCGAATTCGCGGGCAAATACCGCGTGCGCCTGCGTGTGCTCTCGAGCTTTGAGGACGGCGGCGAAGGCACGCTTATTACTTTCGAGGACGACAAGAACATGGAACAGCCTGTCATCTCGGGCATCGCATCGAACCGTGACGAAGCCAAGATCACGATACTTGGCGTGCCCGACCGGCCGGGCATTGCGTACCAGATCCTGGGTCCGATCGCCGACGCCAACATCGACGTCGACATGATCGTCCAGAACGTCGGCCACGACGGCCTCACCGACTTTTCCTTTACTGTGAATCGCGGCGACTACGTCAACGCGCTTGAAATCCTGAAACCGATCCGCGAGCACATCAAGGCACGCGACATCGTGAGCGGTGACAAGATTGCGAAAGTTTCGATGGTCGGAATGGGAATGCGTTCCCACGCCGGCATCGCGAGTACGGCCTTTCGCGCGCTCGCGGAGGAGGGCATCAACATCCAGATGATCTCCACTTCGGAGATCAAGGTCTCCGTCGTTATCGACGAAAAGTACACCGAACTTGCAGTGCGCGTTCTGCACAAGGTTTTCAACCTCGACCAGCCGGCGTAGACATCCAAGCGCCGAGAGCGCTGTGATACTCTACGGGCCGTTGGTGGCGCGCGAGCGAACGGTAGCAAGGCGAGTCCAAAACCGGGGGGCAGCCGAGTGGTCCACGGCGAAGCCGTCGTAAAATTTATCGCGCCCCTCAGGGCGTGCCGCACCCGAGGCACACCGGCACAAACGTGCACGATTACGTAAGCAGTAGGCACGAAACCGAATTAGGAGAGATGTCCGAGTGGTCCACGGCGAAGCCGTCGTAAAAGTTATC
>JBKJPI010000423.1:0-7198 GCA_046595235.1 Burkholderiales bacterium
CGTTCAGTCGGACTGATCGCCACCCCTCACCCTACCCTCTCCCCGCGCACGGGGAGAGGGAAAAAAACCTACCCCTCTCACCGCATGTGAGAGTAGATGACGAACCTGCCCTCGCCCACCTTAAGGAGAGGCGATGAGAAACCTGCCCTCGCCCACCGTGGAGAGAGGCGATGAGGAACCTGCCTTCGCCCACCTTGGGGAGACACGATGAGAAACCTGCCCTCGCCACCTTGGGGAGAGGCGACGAGGAACCTGCCCTCGCCACCTTCGGGAGAGGCGACGAGGAACCTGCCATCGGCCACCTTGGGGAGATACGATGAGTAACCTGCCCTTGCTACCTTGGGGAGAGGCGACGAGGAACCTGCCATAGGCCACCTTGGGGAGAAGCGATGAGGAACCTGCCCTCGCCCCGTTGCGGGGAGAGGGTTAGGGTGAGGGGATCCGCCCTTGTAGTCCTTGACGTCTAACTTCCGATTGTCATAATTCGCGAGCGGCTCCCGCAGATACATGACAGGGGAAACATAAAAATGAACTGGTATATCGACGCACTCAAGAAAAAATATGCGGATTTCACCGGACGTGCACGCCGCACGGAGTACTGGATGTTCGTGCTCTTCAGCATCATTGTCATGGTGGGAATCGCGATCGTCGATGCCCTGATCACGGGCGGAATCCTCGGCATGATCTACGCGCTGGCGATTCTGATTCCGAGCATCGCGATCGCCGTGCGTCGGCTGCACGACACCAATCGCAGCGGCTGGTGGGTCCTCGTCTCGCTCGTGCCCTTTGTCGGACTGCTGATCCTGATTTATTTCCTCGTGCTGGACAGCCAGCCGGGTGAAAACCAGTACGGTCCAAATCCGAAAGCGGTCGGTACAACAGTAGCCGCCTGAAGACCCGACCGCGATTTTTGCGTTCCCGGCGCCCGGCCGGGAGCGTAAAGCCGCGTCCGCGCAACCCTTCTCGGGCGCACAGGTGCGATTACTGCTTATACCCGCGGTAATATGCGGCACCTAGAGCCTGCTACAGGCTCTCGCAAGGCACATCCATGAAGGACACGATCGAAAAAGGGTTCTCCTCGGCCCGGCGGAAGCTCTCGCAGCTCAATCAGCCGGAGCTCGATCGCATCGACATCGACCAGCTCGCGAAGGCGCTGGATCTCGAGCGCGAGGCTCAGAGCCTCGCCGCAGCCGGCCTCCCCCGGCCCGATCAGACGGCGCTTACGGCAACCGAAGCGAGGACGGTTCAGCGCATTGAGAGCACGCGGCAGGATTTCGTCCGCTGGGCGTCGAATCGCCTGAACGCGCTCAACGAGGATCTCGCGCGGCGAGACGTGTCGGTATCGGTGAGCGACGCTCTGTCCGCGGACAAGGCGTTCGAAAGGAAAGCTGCCGGCGTAACGTCCGAACACGAACAGCTCGTGCAGGAGCTTGCATCGAATGCAGCAAGCCGGGAGCGCGAGCTCGAGGATTTTCGCAGCCGTAACGGTCTTACCCGCCCGGCGACGTATCCCGAAGGCAGTGCCACCTTTGCGCGTTACGCGGTGCTCCTTGCGCTCATCGTCGTGGAAGGGGTCGCGAACGCGTACTTCTTCTCGCTGGGCCTCGAATCCGGCCTCATCGGCGGCTTCCTCGCTGCGGGTCTTTTCGCCGCGGTCAATCTTGTAACTGCTTTCGTGCTCGGCAAATACGCAGTGCCCCTGCTCTTTCACCGCAACGCGGCGATCGTGTTACTCGGCGCGGCAGCGGCGATTTTCGCGGTGCTCTGGATGATCACTGTCGGGCTGACGATCGCGCAGTTCCGAGATGCGCTGACAGCCGACGCCGCGGAACCTGCGCGCGCTGCGTGGCTGGGCGTGAAGACTTCGCCGTTCGGTCTCCGCGACGTCATGTCGTGGCTGCTGTTTTCGATCAGCGTGCTCTTTGCGGTGTTCGCGCTGTTCGACGGCCTTTCCTCGGATGATCGGTATCCGGGCTACGGTGCAGTCGCACGCCGCGCGCAACAAAGCCGTGACGATTATCTCGGCGAGCTGCAGGAAATTCGCAGGCAGCTCGAGGCTTTCAGGGACGAAGCGCGCGAAACCATCGAGCGTAACCTCCGACAGGCGCGCACGCGGGTCGCAGAATCACAGGCATTGATGCGCGAGAAGAAATGGGCCCGCACGCAGCTCGAGACTGCACTGCTCGATGCAGAAAACTGTCTCGACACGCTGCTCAAAATCTTTCGCGACGCGAATCAGATGCACAGAGGCACGCTCGCGCGCCCCGAGTACTTCAATACACGCCCGACGCTCCAGAAGCTCATGCTGCCCGATTTCGGCGGGGATGAAGAGCGGGAACGCACCGATGCGCAGGAGCGGCTCTTAAGCGAGCTCGTGTCGCAGGCCGACGATGTGCGTGCAAGAGTCGAGGCTGCTTACACCGCGTGCGTCGCGGATCTCAAGCCGGAAGAGCGCCGGCCCTCTGCGATGACGACACGGCCGAAGCTCGTCGGCACAGGCTCGCGCTAGTGGCAAGAAGAAGCGCGGCAGCTAAGAAGCGTCAGACGAAGAACGTTGCGGTCGGCATTGCTGCGATCGCGCTCTTCCTCGCCGCGGTCGCCGGCGCCACCTACTACATGCTTACGCGCGATCCGGGCATCGACCGTCAGACGCTGTGTCCGAAGGGCGGGCCGCTCGCGCACACTGTGCTACTCGTCGACAAGACCGACCCGCTCAACTTCAGCCAGAAGGAAGCATTCCTGCGGCTCCTGGAGGAGCTGGTCGATCGCCGCATCGCGCCGGGCGAAATGGTATCGGTCTTCGTGCTCGGTGAAGATTTCCGCGAAGGTGCAAAGCCGCTGGTCGAAATCTGCAACCCGGGTTCAGGCGAAGGCAAAAGCGAGCTGACCGCGAACGTGGCGAAGCTGAATGCACAGTATCGCGAGCGCTTCCGCGAGCCGCTGCTCAAGCAGGCTGATGCGCTGATCTCGACCAAGCCTGCGAAGGGCTCGCCGATTCTGGAAATGCTTCAGCTCGTCTCGATCAACGGGTTTCGCAAGCACGCCGTTAAAGGGCCACACCGACTGATCATCGTTTCCGACCTGCTGCACAAGACGGCGCAGTACTCGATGTATCAGGGCGCCATGGACTTCGAGGCACTCGCGATTACCGACTACGGCCGCAAAATGAGCGCGGAGCTTCCCGGCGTCGAAGTCGAGATCCACCACGTGCTCAACACCCCGAAGCTTCAGAACCTCAGACAGCTCGATTTCTGGAAAGCCTACTTCAGCCGCAGCGGCGCCAAGACCATGTCGGTGCGGCCGATGGAGGGGTGAAACCTTACTGCGGCTTGAGTCCCAGCTCGGGAAGCAGCTTCCGGTACACGTCGTACTCTGCTTTCCACTTCGCCGCATATGCGGCTTGAGACACGTCCGAGGCCGGCTCTCCACCCTGACGCTCGAACGCTTCCCGGATCGCCGGCTGGCGTAAAGCCGCATTCACATCGGCATAAATGCGGGCGACGAGCGGCTTCGGCAGCGACACCGGGCCGACGATGCCGATCATGGTTTCAACTTCGGCGCCGCGTAAGCCCGCCTCGGACACCGTCGGCGTATCGGGCAGGCCCGAATAGCGCTTCGCGCTGGTCACCGCCATCGCACGCAGCCGCCCGTCCTTCATCATCGGCAGCGATGCCGGCGAGATCCAGATCATGTAGTGCACCTGCGTCGAGATCATCGCCGCGAATACGTCGGCCGCACTCTTGAAAGGTACGTGCACCGCCTCGATGCCCGCCGCGCGATTGAAAATCTCCGGCGTGAGATGCGAAGCACTTCCCCCTCCTATCGATGCGAAGTTGAGCTGGCCCGGCCTCGATTTCGCGAGCGCAATAAGCTCCTTCACGTTCTTCGCCTGCACGTTCGGCGCAACCAGCAGCACGCTCGTGAGCGACGAGAGCAACGCAATCTGCACGAGGTCTTCGAGCGGGCGATACGGTGGCTTCGATTGCAGCAACGGAGCCACGAGTGACGACGTCGACGCGACACCCAGCGTGTAACCATCCGGCGCGGCAGTGGCCACGAGCGCTGTGCCGATGAGCGCTCCGGCCCCGGCGCGATTGTCGATCACCACCTGCTGCTTATAGGTCTCACCCAGCACGATCGCAAGACTGCGTCCCATGTTATCCATGCCCGTGCCCGTCGAGGCGGGAACGATGACCCGCACCGGACGCACCGGATAGGTTCCCGCGCCGGCTTTGGACTGCGCAACCGCTGTCCCGGTCATCATCAGCGCGCCGGCGAACGCGAGCGCTTTGTATCCGGTATTACTCATGCTTTCGACCTCCTCGATGGTGCACGACCGAACCTTACTGCAGATTCGGTCTCAGCGCGGCGGCAGGCCGAGCGTGCGCGTGAGCCAGGACGTCACCACTGAGGTGACCTCCGCTTCTCTTCCGTTATAGAAGTGGTCGCAATCCCGCACGACCGCCGCCTCGCTCGGCGAGCTCGCGAGACGCTGAAGCTCCTCTGCCGGATAGCGCCAGGCGTCTTCCTTGTCACCGCGCACGCAAAGAACCGGACACCGGATCTGCGGCGCAAGCGCTATCGTATCGGGCACTTCAGTCAGGCGATCGATGAAGCTTTCTGCAGTGATCACGTACCACCAGCCGGGTATCAGGATGAGCTCTTGATTGCGCCCTTCGTCCACGAGCTTCCGCGCGCGCTCGTGGATTTCTTCGAAACGGTCGCCGGCGAGCAGGCCTTCAGTTGCGCCTGATTGCACACTGGTCGGTCCGCCGCGCCCGGCCGACAACAACACGAGCGCCCGCGTAGTCGGATGATCGACCGCGTGCCGCACACCGAGCATGCCGCCGTTGCTGTGCCCCATGACCACGGGGTCAGAGAAGCCGCGATCCGCCATCCAGCGCGCGGCGATCGCGTTGTCTTCGATCGCTTCACGCGTCAGCTGGAACGCCCCGCCTTCCGACGCGCGGCTGTTGCGTGTGCTCATGATGTCGTGGCCGCGGCGGTTGAAAGCAAGACACGCGAAGCCCAGGCGCGTGAGCGCCGGCGGCAGAAAGCGCAGCATGCCGACGTAGAAGTTCATCGTATTACCGTGGAAGAGCATCACGCCGCCGGCAGTCGCGCCGCCTTCGGGCTGATAGAAAAGCCCGTCGAGCGGGGTGGTCGGTGTGGGAATAGAGACGAGCTCGAGGCTCATGGGCTTACCCTGTGGTTTACGTTCGGCCTCACTCCGTTGCGCCATAGCGCCGCGTCCCGTTGAGCAAACCCGCTTCGACCAGCTCCTCCGCCGATTGCAAAAGCGCCGCGGCGACGGGTTCATCGACATAGGATTCACCACAGTCGGGGCAAACCTGCGCGGGCACGTCAGTGAACGCTAGCGACACCGCGCCGCGCTCGAACGTGATGCTCGTCGTGTTCGGCCGCGTTTCCGCGCGTCTGCAGACGAGGCAGTCCATCACTTCTTCGTCCGGAAGTCAGGGTCCCAGATATCGGGATCGGGTTCGTAAGCAGTGATGCCGATGGTTTCGGCGACGTCTTCGTTGAACGCCGCGACAACGTGGAGCGGGCGCCCGTGCATCCACCCGAGCACGAGCTTGCTCGGGTACGGTTCGTCATGGGGGTAATCCTCGATGGTCTCGCCTTCCAGGAGCACCGCGCGCACCTCGTCAATGGCGATCTCGCGTTCGAACAGCCGCTTCACGGCATGGGCCCAGAACACCATCTTCATGCGCGCATCAACCGTCAGAACGACAGCCTGACCTCTGCGGTGCCGGCGGGCGGCATACGGGGCAGGAGGAACTCGAAGACCGTGCCTTCCGTGTCGTCGGATCTCACGACCACCTCGCCTCCGTGCGCCTGCACGTATTGGCTCGCGATGTAGAGGCCGAGCCCCAAACCCTTGTGGGATGCACGGCCGGACTGGAAGGGCTCGAATATGGAATTCATGAGCTCCGGCGGAATCGTGCCCCGGTTGCAGATCTGGATCTTGAGCGCTACAGCATCATCGCCGCTGATATTCAGGAGAATCGGCGCGCTTGGGTCGCCGTGCTGAAGCGCATTCCCGAGAAGGTTCGAAACCACCTGCGAGAGCCGCCCGACATCGAACGTTGCGCGCGTATTCCCGCTCGACGTGAGCGCAATGCGCGCGTTTTCGCGCGAGCTTTCGAGCTCGTCGCGGATCGTTGTGCAGACCTGCAGGACGTCGGCGGGCTGCATCTGCAGTGAGACCCCGCCCGCGCGTATGCGCGCAACATCGAGCAGTTGCTCGATCATTGCCGCCATGCGCTTGACGCTCGACTGGATTCGCTCAGCCATTAGAACGGAGTTGGGCTCTTTCGAGGAGCGCCGTATCAGTTCAGCGCAACCCGATATCGCGTTCAGCGGATTGCGCAGGTCGTGCCCCAGAACCGCCGCGAAAAGCTCGTTCAGCCGTAGCGCGTTGCGGATCTCGTCCAGTCGTGCGGACAACTGCAGGCGCTGCGAATACATCTCGACAAACACTCCGACCTTGCTTTTGAGTATGTCGGGGTCGAACGGCTTATGCAGAAAATCGACAGCGCCTGCTTCGTAGCCCCGAAAGGTGCGTTTCGGATCATTCGCGGCGGCGGTCATGAAGATGATCGGAATCGTGCGCGTGCGATCGGAGCCGCGCATGAGCTCGGCGAGCTCGAAGCCATCCATGCCCGGCATTCGCACATCCATCAGTGCAAGCGCCACGTCCGCGACGAGGAGGCGCTCGAGCGCTTCGTTGCCGGAGCCCGCTTTCAAAATCGTAATGCCGGGCCGCTTCAGCACGGCTTCGATGGCCGTTATATTTTGCGTAACGTCATCGACGACGAGTATGTTGATTGGTGGATTCATGAAGTCTGTGCGGCCTGCAGGCCAGCGAGCTCCGCAGCCATGTCTGGCAATGAAAGAATCTGGTCCGCGCCCGCACGCTCGATGGCGCTCGTGGGCATCGCGCGCGCCACAGCGGTTTCGGGCTGCTGCACCCAGCCTTTGCCGCCGAATGCGCGGATCCGCGCAAGACCATCGGCGCCATCGGCATTTGCTCCGGTGAGCACGATGCCAAGCAGTCGCTCACGGTACGCATAAGCCGCGGATTCGAATAATACGTCGATCGAAGGCCGGGAGTAATTCACCGGTGGATCCACTGACAGTGCAAACGAATGGTCCGGCTCGACAAGCAGGTGATATG
>JBKJPI010000451.1:0-6093 GCA_046595235.1 Burkholderiales bacterium
TGACGCCTTATGCGCTGGGCGGAGACGCCGACAAGATGCAGGCCTGTCAGGGCCTGTCAGCGAGCGAAGTCAGCGTATGGAGCGGCGGCTCACGCTACTCGGATTTGCGTGGAAGGACGCGGTGACTACGCAGGCGTATACGGTTCAGAACATCGGCCACCTCGTCGGAGAGCTCATGGCGGCTCGCGGCGCGTGCGCAGGCGGACTCGTGTGGTACTACGCGCGCCCGCCGGTCATCGGGCTCGACTACGAAATGGACGTGCGCGGTGCGGCGCGCGAGCTCGAGCACTGAGACGCGCGACTGCGAGGGGACGCGTTCACCGCGTCAAACGTGGCCGAATTTCTCGAGGGCCTGGGCGAGCGTCATCCCTTTCTGCAATTCAGCGCGAATGTTCTCTTCGGTTCGCGTCAGCTTCTCGGACTCGAGCAGTACCTGCTCCAGGACCTCGACGGGGATGACAATCGCCCCGTCTTCGTCCGCCAGAATAAAATCGCCCGGGCGAACGGCAATGAGCGACCCGGCTGCGCCGCGCAGGTAGACCGGCACCTGGCAGGCCGTGACTTTCCAGCGTGCGATCGACTGCACCGGCGTGCGATAGCGCGCAAACACCGGAAACTGAATCGCCTTGATCCAGCGCACGTCACGCACGCCGCCGTCCACGAGTGCGCCGCTGCAGCCGCGTTCTTTCATGCCGATGGCGATCAACTCACCGAAGTAACAGATCCCCTCCCCGTCGCCGCTCCACACGCTGATCTCGCCCGCTGACAGGCCCTGACAGGCCTGCATCTTGTCGGCGTCTCCGCCCAGCGCATAAGGCGTCATTTGTCCGCGAATGGTGTATGCAAAACCCGCCATGCGGCCGGCTTCTGCCGGATAGGGCGCGAAGTCCGGCGCCAGGCCCTGGTTGAGATAGCCGAGCGAATCGAGCACATCAGCCACGTTCGATGTGTCGACGCGAAGATAACGCTGACGAATGTCTTCTCGCTGTTCACCGCTGAAGGAAGGTATAGAAGCGTTCTCGTTCGGCATCTCAGGTCCCTACGCGCACCGGCGCCGATAACTTGCGCAGCAGGGCGATAACGCTTTGCGCAGTGATGAGGCCGGTCTTTGGATTTTCGGAAGGAATGTTCTCAATGGTCATACTGAATGTTGCCGAGTCCGAATCCACCGTGATGTGGTGAGTATTACGCGTGACCGTAGGATCGGCCCAGATTTCGAGAACCGTTTTGTCGGGGCCGATACCGGCAAGGGACAAGGCCACCGCCACGTTCAGATTCGCTGGAAAACCGATCGCTGCTTCGCGCGGCGTGCCGTCAAAAACCTTGAGCGGCGCCTTCAGGTCATGGATGTCGATGTTGTTTTCGACGAGGAAAGGTGCGCCCATCAACCCCAGCGGCGGCTTGCGCGTGATCATACGCACCGAATGGATCTTCCCTTCGGCCGCGGCAGTCACCGCATCGAGTCCGATCAAAGCGCCAGTCGGCACGAGGATTTGACCGCTCCCGAGCTCGCCGCTCATCAGATCCGGATGGCTCAGCAAGGCGCCCACCGACAGCACCACAACCTTTTTTCCCGCCTTGATCACGGGAGCGACGATCTCTCTCAGCAGCGCGGCAGGGGCGCATTCGACCACCACATCCGCGTGCTCTGCGAGCTCGGCGAGCGAGACGCCAGGTACCGGCACCGACAAGCCCGAGATAAATTCAGCAGTCCTGGCCGGATCGCGTCCGCTCACTACCGCCAGCCGGCAGCCAGGTACTTCGCCCCTGTCGAGCTTGCTGGCCAGGGCCTTGCCGATTGCGCCCAGACCCGCTATTCCGATACGGATGGGCGAAGCTTTATCAATCTTCATGCGCACGCCTTATAAAACGATGTCCTGACAAGGTTACTGTACGACCTCTCGGCGCAGCGTGTGCTTCTCCAACGCCTGTTCGTCGATGGTGACTCCGAGCCCTGGCCCCGTCGGGACGTCGACGTGCCCGTCGCGCACGACGAAGTCGGTATCCGGCACCAGAGGATCCGCACCGATCGTGTTCAAACCAAAAACGAATTCGCCCGCCCCCATCATGCGTTTCGCAGGGACGCTTGCGTAGAAATGCGCGCCCGCGGCAGCTTCGAGCTGTGACTGGACCGCAAGACCGCCGCAGTTGAGCTGAATGTTTGCGGCCTCCGCCACGGCGCCGATCTTTCTCGCAGCAGTGAAACCACCGAGCTTGTAGAGCTTGATGCAGAACGCATCGACCGCGCGTGCTTCGGCGAGTGCGTGCGCGTCCTGTAGTGTGAAAAGACTTTCGTCGGCCATGACGGGCACGCCCCGCGCCTCCCGGCGTATCTCCGCGAGCCCTCTCAGATCGCGGCGTGCTATAGGCTGCTCGATATAGCCGAGGTCGAGATCGCGCAATGCATGAATCGCGCTTATCGCATCGGGCAACGACCAACCCGTATTGGGGTCGATCCCGATCACAACGTCGTCGCCAACTGCTCGACGCACAGCTTCGAAGTTGCTGACGTCACGTCGCCACCCGCGATGATCCGCCGCCTTGAGGCACAGCACACGGATCCCGAACTCGTCAACCGCTCGCTTCGACTCGGCGATCATCGTATTAACGTCATCCGCCATGCTGACCGACCACTCGAGCGGGATGTGCGGTTGGCAGGCGCCGCCGATCAACTTATGCACCGGCAGCCCCACGGCTTTGCCCATGGCGTCGTGGAGCGCGATATCGATCGCTGCACGCGCGGCCGGATTGCCCGCCAGGCGCGAGTCGAGCAGCTCATTGATGGCTTCGATATCGAAAATATCCTTACCCATTAGCGCGGGGCCGTAAACTTCGGTGATCGCTGCAACCATGCTGTGCGTCGTGTCCGCGACAAAGTGTCCAGGGCTGATCGCGCGAATCTGTCCATACCCGACAACCCCGCCTGCGAAGATCTTCACGAGCACCGGTTTTCCGAGCTGCCTGTCCTGCGGTCCGGTATCGTAGCTTCCGCTGGAAAAGATCCGCTTGAGCCGTGTCGACAGCGCTGTGACGAATACTTCGATCCGCTCGATCATTTCGGCTCCTGACGTGTTCTTAGGATCCGCGGATAATAACAAAGTGAAATTGTGAGCAAATCGTGCACCACATCAAACCTGAGTAAGCGAAACTTGCCATCCATCAGTCGTGATCTCGCGCGCTGGACCGCGAGGCTCCGCTTTGAAGATCTCCCGCCTGAAGTCATCGATCGCGCCAAAGGCGTAACGCTGCACTGCATCGCTTCCGTGCTGCTCGGGTCTCAAACCGAGAGCGGCCGGCAGGCGGTGAAGCTGATGGTCGATGAGGAAGCAGGCGTGCGGAACGGCGCGACCATCATGGTCGCCGGTACCAGGGTGACCAGAGGCGGGGCTGCATACGCCAACTCCGAGATGGCGTTCTCGGGCGGCAAGTGGGATACCTTCCGCATGCTGACGCATCCAGGTACCAGCATCCTGCCGTGCGCGCTGGTTGCCGCCGAAAGCTGCGGCGCCTCGGGTGAAGACTTCATTACCGGCGTTGCAGCCGGATACGAAGTCATGGAGCGCATGGCGGCCGATTTTATCCCGACGCTCATGTCACGCGGTTTTCACGCAGGGCCCGTGTTTGGAATCTTCGGCGCAGCTGTTGCCGCTGCAAAGATTCAGCGCCTCGGTGAAGATGAGCTGAACAGTGCGATTGCGCTCTGTGCAAGCCTCGCGGGCGGTAATCTCGAGGCGCCCCGCAGCGGCGGGCGCGCGCTCCGCGAAGGTGCCGCTGTGCGTAACGCGATGCTTGCCGTCGCGCTCGCGCAGCAGGGTCACGTCGGCGGCGAGACGGTGCTGGAAGGCGACGCCGGGTTCTATCATGCGTTCGTGGGTAACAACCAGGGGCGACTCACCTATAGCTTCGAGGGGGCGACACACGCGAGCCTCGACGCAATCACCGAAGACCTCGGCCACAAGTGGATCTTCCTGGAGACGCTGTATCGCATCTATTCGATATCGGGCTACAACATCGCGCACATCGACGTAACCGCAGCCTTGTGCAAGGCACACGACATTCGACATGAGAACGTCGAACGCGTCGAAGCTGTTGTGAACTGGCTCGAAACGCAGTATCCAAGCCCCGCGTTTCCCGTCCGGCGCGAGGACGGGCCGCCCAAGGCGGGCATGACCCCCTACTACACCGCGTACGCCGTTGTGAACCGCAAGTTTCCCGTGCTGCAAAGCTGGGCTGGCGGACCGCCGGCCGTGACGGACGCGCAGCCCGAGGTGCTGGATCTCATGAAGCGTGTGACGATCATTCCATCGCATACGATGCCGCTTTTTGCGCCGCGAATCACGGTCTTCACGAAAGACGGCAAGAGCCATACACGGCAAGGAACCGGCCGCGAGTTCGTCTGGGACTTTGAGGAGGAGGCGCGGCGTATTCGCGAAGTGGCCCCGGGGCTTCCGGTTTCGCCTGCACGATTCGACGAGATCATCGCGGCCTGCCGCAATCTCGAGGACACGCCGCGCGCGGCAGCGCTCGTCGATCTGACGATCGCGTCGTCAGGCGGGCAGGCTTGATGGCCCGTCGCAGCGCGCGTCCGCGGGCGCAATGCCTGGCCCTGGTCATATTCTGCGCTGCCCTCATCGGAGGCTGCGCTGAAGAAGCTTCAAACGCCGATGCTTACGCCCGCTGCAAGCAGGATCCGGCGTGTCGCGGACAAGTCTGTGTGGACGTTCGCGGTGACCTGTATGCCCGGGGCGATTACAAATCCGCCAGCAAGCTCGAGTGCTCGGTGGAGTGAGCTGCAGCTTGGCGGCCGCACCCTCAATGAAAAAGGCACCCTCAGGTGCCTTTTTTTATCACGCCTTATTACTGCAAGGCGGTATCAGCCTTTGGTGCGGCTGCGATATTCGCCCGTGCGGGTGTCGATCTCGATCTTGTCGCCGGTCGCGCAGAACAGCGGGACCTGCACTTCGAAACCGGTCTGCAGTTTCGCCGGCTTCAGCACCTTGCCGGACGTGTCGCCACGAACCGCGGGCTCGGTGTAGATGATCTCTCGCACCACCGTTTGCGGGATCTCGACCGAGATCGCGCGGCCGTTGTAGAGCACGACTTCGACTTCCATCCCGTCTTCGAGGTAGTTCAGCGCGTCGCCAAGGTTTTCCTTGTCGACCTCGAACTGGTTGAACTCCTGGTCCATGAACACGTAAGCCGGATCCGCGAAGTAGGAATACGTCACTTCCTTCCGCTCCAGCGTGACCATGTCAAATTTTTCGTCCGCGCGATACACCGTCTCGCTCGTGCTGCCCGAGAGGATGTTACGAAGCTTCATCTTGACTACCGATGCGTTGCGGCCTGACTTGTTGAACTCCGCCTTGAGGACCACGAGCGGATCTTTCCCGACCATGACCACGTTGCCTACCCTCACTTCCTGCGCCGTCTTCATGGGTGCCGTGTCTCTTTGAAAAAGCTCATGATTTTAGCCGTTTTTTACTTTCCGCCGCCAGAAGGCGTCGAGATTGCCTGCAAGGTCGCCGAGCGAGGCCAGGCGGGCCGCCCACGTTTCTCCGTGCTCTCGGACGACCGCTGCGGCGGCGGCAAATGCAGGCCACGCCGACGCGACTGTGACGCCGGGACGCGGGACCCCACTCCATACGTGCATCATGTCCGACACCGGCCGTTCCATACCGGCCGGCAAGCCCGCGCAGTACAGATCGAGAAAAGCGTCGAGCTTTCGCACATGCGCCGAGTCTTCCTGCGGGTAGATCTGCCAGACGAAAGGCCGCGCCGCCCACTGGGCCCGCACGAAGCTGTCTTCCCCGCGCACGAAGTTGACGTCGCACGCCCACAGAAGCTGATCGTATTCGGACTGCGGTAAGAACGGCACGATGCGAAGCTCGAGCGCACCTCGGCGCATCACGCGCTCACCCGGAACATCGCTTAGTCCGAAATATCCGAGCGCGTCAGGGACGAGCCGACCTTCGGGCACCACAGCTACTGTTCGCGTCGCGCCCTGTTCCCAGCAGGCCAGAAGCTCGCGCACCGGTGCGTGCTCGTACGCGAACAGCGACACCGTCGTGGCGCCTTCATCAGGCGCTTCATGGC